>DUNJ01000204.1 GCA_012839395.1 Tepidimicrobium sp. | reverse complement strand
ATCGTTCTGATAAGTATAGCAATAATCGTTTACCTTTGCCTGCCTACTTCCACCTGCAAGGCTACCAAGTTTAGATTTGCGCTTCTTAAGGATTTGTAGTTCGGATTGAAGTTCTTCTAGCCTCTCTTGAAGGGATTTGGAATCTTCCAACTTCCCATCTTCTTCTTGTTTTTCAGCTAACTGGTTTTGCTTTTCCTGCATAGTTTCAATGTCTTCTATCAGTTGATTTAGTTGTTCTAATAGCTCATTTTGATCCTGCTCTACATCATCATTTGGTTCATCTTCCGATGCTTCTATTACCTCCAGGTCCTCATCTACGTTATCTTCCTGTACACCTTGTATATCGTGGGATTCGACTTTAGATGGTTCTTGCTGTAATTCCTGTAATTTTTCTTTAATTATATTTTCTGTCATGTTTAAATCCTTTGGAAGCTCAGGCTCTGCTAAACCTTTAAAATCTTTTATAGCTGATAATGATTTTATTCCATCTGTAATTGTAGCCTTTAGCCCTTTAATTTCGTCTTCTAGATTTGTGATTTCATTTGCTGATTCTTCAATGGCTTTATTCAGCGACTCTATATCCTTCGTAATCTCTGTAATTTCAGCTTCTATCCCTTTGATTTCTTCGTCTAATACTTTCTCATTGACTTTATTGGCGCGATCTTTCAATTCAACGTAGACATCGCTACTACGGGTCATTATTACCTCTGCTCCTGCTTTTTTAAGCATCCTCTCCAGTCGCTTAGCTAGATCCAAGGTAAAGGTCTTCTCATGATAGCCATTCCTGCTAGCTCCAGAATCCGTGCCACCATGGCCTGCATCGATTACGACCGTTGTACCATTTAGGGAACCCTTCTTTACTTCGTATTCTACAAAGTCGTTAAGACCTGGGTCATGTTTTGGCGGATATAGCGCAGCTATAGTTGCTGGTCCTACTATGCCATCTACAGCTAACCCTTTATCTCTTTGGAACCTTACTACAGCATTATAGGTTAAGGTGCCAAATATACCATCTGCCTTACCGCAGTTATATCCTAGCTCATTTAGACGTTTCTGCAATATGGTTACCTGAGATCCCCTGTCCCCCATACGTATTAAACCACTTAGGGGTACGTTGTGTGCCGGTGGTTTATGTTGAGGCTTTTCCGGCTTTGGATCCGGCTTTGCTGGTGGTTTTGGTTTGCTACTGCTGCCACTACTTCCTGAGCCACTAGGATATAGCTTGGCTATGGTAGCTGGTCCTACTATGCCATCTACAGCTAGCTTGTTTGCCCTTTGAAATCTTACTACAGCATTGTATGTAGCACTACCAAAGATACCATCTACCTTCCCACAATTATAACCTAGCTGGTTAAGACGGCTTTGCAGCGTGGATACCTGAGAACCCCTACTTCCTCTGCGCAACAATCCTGTTATAGGCGCCTTGCTAGAGGATGAGCTGCCAGATGAGCTACTGCTTGTCCCACCTCTTGACGGTGTGCTACCAAATAGCTTACTCCTGGTGGCTGGTCCTACTATGCCATCTACAGCGAGCCCATTTTTTCTTTGGAAGTTCCTCACCGCATTCAGTGTGCGAGAACCAAATATTCCATCTACGCTTCCACAATTATAGCCTAAGCTATTAAGCCTTTGCTGGAGAGTTCTTACATCGGAACCCCTACTACCAAGCCTAAGTAATCGGTTGGATGAGGCATCTGCCATAGGTGCAAAAGCCAATACCATGATAGCAAAGGACAATTAGCCTTGTACTGGT
>DUNJ01000140.1 GCA_012839395.1 Tepidimicrobium sp. | reverse complement strand
CTATGCAAAAAGACCTAGGGAGGGGGTTCGGGTGGTACCTACATGGCCATTATACCCCAACTTATCCAATGCCTTAACACAGGCATCCACTACATCGTAACTTGCCACTGCCGGAAATTCAGCTGGTGCATACAATTGAGATGTTCCATCATACCTCATGGCGGAATCGAATATGGCCATATCCCCACTTTTCACATGCTCTTGAAAAGTTCCACAGGTTCCAATCCTTAGAAAGGTATGAACTCCACACCTGGCCAGCTCCTCCAATGCAATTGCAGTAGATGGGCAGCCTATCCCGGTGCTAGTACAGCTTATGGGCACCCCCTTATAGGCACCGGTATAGGTTACATACTCCCTGTTTTTCGCCACAAGCTTGACCTCATCCCAATACCCTGCTACCTTCTCAACCCTGTCCGGATCCCCAGGCAACAAGACATAAGGGGCCACATCCCCTTCTCTTATCTTCAAATGATATTGTAACGACATCCAAACTCCTCCTTTAAATTACCTATCGTATCTATAAAAACAAAAGACAGCCATATATCTAAGCTGTCTTAACTATAAAGTCATCATGTTTTTCAGTCATAGCCTATACAAACTCCTCTGGCTCATCCCCTAATTCAAAATAATGAAGGATAGCCTTAACTATCCTATTGGAAGCATATCCATCTCCATAGGGGTTAATAGCCTTTGCCATCCTTTCATATTCGGCTGGATTGGTTAATAATGTAGTAGCTGAATTGAATATATCGTCCTCATCTATTCCAACCAATTTTACCGTTCCAGCCTCCACAGCCTCCGGCCTTTCCGTTTCAGTCCTAAGTACCAAAACAGGTTTACCTAAAGATGGAGCCTCTTCTTGTAATCCACCTGAATCGGTCATTATAATATGGGATCTATCCATTAGGTTATGCATATCTTGAACATCTATGGGATCGATCAACTTTACCCTATCCATGCCTCCCAATATAGAATTAACGGTATCCCTTACAGCAGGATTTAAATGAACAGGATATATGACTCTGAGATCTTCATTTTCTTCCACAAGCCTTTTTACAGCTCTGCATATGTTTTCCAAAGGCTTGCCTAGATTTTCCCTTCTATGGGCTGTTAACAGTATGTGTCTACCATTGCTAAAATCTATATCCTTTAAAACATCATCTTTAAATACATAATCAGCAGCAACGGTATGCTTTATTGCATCTATTACAGTGTTTCCAGTTATATAGATATTTTCCTTAATGTTTTCCCTTATAAGGTTTTCTTTATTCTTTATGGTGGGGGCAAAGTGAACCTCTGCTATGTTTCCAGTAAGGACCCTGTTCATCTCCTCTGGATAGGGGGAATATTTGTCATATGTACGAAGTCCTGCCTCCACATGGCCCACAGGGATTTTGCTATAAAACGCAGCCAATGATCCTGCAAATGTTGTGGAGGTATCCCCATGGACTAACACCATATTTGGTTCAAGCTCCCCCATTATATTAGCCAACCCCTCCAAGGCCCTGGTAGTAATGGAGGTTATGGTTTGCCTATCCTGCATTATATCCAAATCAAAATCGGGCTTTATATGGAATATATCCAGCACCTGATCCAACATCTCCCTATGCTGGGCTGTAACACAAACATAGCTTTCTATTAAAGGTTCCTTCTTTAATTCCTTAACCAAGGGTGCCATCTTTATAGCCTCTGGCCTTGTTCCAAATATGCTTAATATTTTAACCTTTTGCACACTATCACATCCTAACGCTTTTTATTCTATAACATTATGCCCTATTGAGTAACTTATTCAATCGCTCCTTAGCCAACTTTATAACCCAATCCACTTCTTCTATTTTAAATAGATAGATTAATGCAAAGTATATAGTTGCACCTACTCCAGCGGAAACTGCTAAGGCTATAAACTCTGAAACCAATCCACTTCCCATGTTTTTAGCAAGCACAATATTCAAAAAGTATACTACTACACCCATAACCGCAGCTGAAATTAAAGATTTAAGGCCACATTTTATGGAGTCCATGAAGCCGAAGGGGCCTATTTTTTTTCTTAAAATATATAGTAATGTTATACATGCCACAAATGATGATATTGCCGTAGCTAAAGCCAAACCCTTATGTGCCATGGGTTTAATTAATATAAAGTTAAATACTATATTCACCCCTACTGCCATAAAGCCTATTAATACCGGAGTTTTAGTATCCTGCATGGAATAGTAGGTATTATTAATTAAAATTCTAATTGAAGAGGTTGCCATTCTGATCGATGTAAATACCAATGCCCCTGCTGTCATATAAGTAGCATAGGCATCAAATTTACCCCTTTGATATGCAACCTTAACTATTGGAGTGGATAATATAATCATACCTATGGTAGCGGGAATTGTTATTAGAAGTATAATATTTATTCCATTTATAGTAACCATTTTCAAACCATCATAATTGTCCTTATTCGCTTCTTTTGCTAGGACCGGAAACATTACTGTAGTAATGGCTGATATAAATATACCCCTAATTAAACCATTTAATTTTTCAGCATAGTTTAATGCCGATATACTCCCATCAACTAAAGTTGAAGCCATCGCCTTATCTATTATTGAATTTAAATCACTAATTCCTGCACTAATTAATATAGGTGGAATTAAATACAATATCTTTTTTACATATCTATCTTTAAAGTCAATCATAAAACTATATTTATAGTCTAGCTTTTTTATGCCATATACCTGTAATATAATTTGTGAAGCAGCAGCTAAAACCGATGTAACCATAAGTCCTTTTATCCCGAAGATGCTAGAGAAAAAAACGAGAAATGATATATATATGAAGTTAAAAGGAAAACTTCCGGCCGCTGTTTCAGTAAAACTTCCTTCAGTTTGGAGAAATCCCCTAAAAACCCCTTGAATCCCAGAAATAAATATTGTGGGAAGACCTATCCTCATCAGCAAAACCGCTAAATTAAATTGTTCTTCCGTTTCAAAACCGGGAGCTATTACTTTTACTATTGCCGGTGATAGTATGAATGCAAGTATAATTAGAATAATGGATATAAGGGAAACTATATTTAACAAATTATTTGTATGTGAAATCTTACCTTCTCTACCCTCATTTTTTTCTACTTCCGATAACACTGGTATCATTGTGGTATTTATAGATTTTGTAATTAATCCGGTAAAAAGCGCTATAGATGAAAGTGCAATAAGGTATGTATCGGTTTCAATTCCTGAACCGAATTTAGCCCCTATTAACATTTCCCTAATAAAGCCCAATAATTTTCCTGCTAATCCAAATATAATTATAAGAGCTGCTGATTTAGCAGCTTTTTTTGATTGTGACATATGTTTCCTCCCAATATTTAAGGCTTAAAAAATAAGTTTTAGTTCAATTCGTTTTCAAGTTGTTGCAGTAATTGTTCATATTTTTTTACTAAATTCCTTTTAGAAGAATCAACCCAATGTAAAGTTCTTAGATAAATGTCTTCTAGAATGTATATGTATATATATTCTATTCGTTTATCAGTTTTAAAATCATACCCAAATAAAGAAAATATTTTTATATAGTAAGAATCATATAATCCTTGTAAATAATTCTTCAATGTTTTAAAATTATCAGTATAGTCACATTCCAATTGCTTTCCATTTAAGAAATCATAAAAGAAAATAGCATATACAACATAATCCCAATCAATATAATAAATCTTCCCATTTTTACCTAGGATAATATTTTGCAAGTGCAAATCTCCATGCTGATATACTAAAGGGAACTCCGAGTAAAAAAGATCATCTGATATCTTAGATTTTAACTTATAAACTAGTTCTTTAAAGATATCATCTTCAACTAATTTAGTATAATAATATTTTGCACTTCGATCCTCTAATTCTTTTTTGTATTTTATAGATCTATAGTAGGATTTATAATTTTCAAAAATACTGTTTATTATCCTTTCATAGTCATTATCTTTCCATTCATCTTTGGGTTTTGAAGAGATAAACTCTTTTATAATTATTCTTTTATCATAGTTATATGAAATTATAGGCGGAATAGTAAAATAGTCTTTGAAAAATTTATAATCAGCCATAGTCTTCTTCATATCTTCCATATTATTATATTTTGTTAAAACTTGTTTGTTTCTTATATCTATAACCTGAATTATTCACTGCAATTCAAACAAGTTTTAACAAAATATAATAATATGGAAGATATGAAGAAGACTATGGCTGATTATAAATTTTTCAAAGACTATTTT
>DUNJ01000139.1 GCA_012839395.1 Tepidimicrobium sp. | reverse complement strand
TAATATTATTATTTATGGTTATTATTGCATCAATTCATTTTGGAACTTACAAGATTCCAATCCCAGATGTTTTCAATGTGATTGCTTACCATCTGGGGTTTGGTTTAAGACCCTTATTGAAGGTTAATATTATCGTATGGGAAGTACGGCTTCCTCGCACTCTAATGGCAGCTGCTGTGGGTATGGCCTTAAGTGTATCAGGCACTGTTTTCCAAGGATTGTTTCGCAATCCCTTGGTTGATCCCTATATATTAGGAGTATCCTCCGGAGCCGCCTGTGGCGCAGCTATATCAATTGTTTTGGCTTGGAGTATACTGTCTACTCAATTTACAGCCTTTATCTTTGCTATGCTTGCCATGGGAATTGCTTATGCACTGGCTACAAATAAAAAGGAGACTCCTTTGATAAATCTAATCATCTCTGGCATTATAGTCTCTTCAATTTTTACCGCAGCATTAAACTTTCTAAAGATAACTGCCGGAGATAAACAGCTTAGAGAGATTACTTTTTGGTTAATGGGCGGGTTTTATACAGCTGATTGGAAAAGTGTAAAGCCATTGCTTCCATTAATAATAATTGGAATTCTCATAGTTTGGTCCCTGGGATGGAAGTTGAATGTATTGACAATGGGGGATCAAGAAGCTAAATCTATGGGGGTATCAGTAGGTATCTTAAAATTGATTCTCATATCAACTGCAACTTTTATCACCGCCATCTCCGTGGCTACTGTAGGGATTATTGCTTGGGTTGGTCTTATGGTACCTCATATGGCACGAATGACCATAGGCCCGGATCATCGGTATCTTATTCCCCTTTCAGCTTTAGTGGGGGGTATATTTTTAGTAGTTTGTGATACATTGGCAAGGACCTTAATAATGGGTGAAATACCAATCAGTATAATTACCTCTATTTTAGGATCGCCTTATCTAATTTTTCTCTTAAGGACTAATAGGCAGGTGTATTTTGAATGAAATACGTAATTAATATTAAGGATTTGTATTTTGGTTATGACAACAACAAAGTGCTAAAGGGAATTTCTGTCAATATTTGTAATGGACAATTATATGCCCTGTTTGGCCCGAATGGGTCCGGAAAAACTACATTGCTCAAATGTATCGCCGGTTTCTTGACATATAAAAGGGGAACTATTATGGTGATGGGTAAAACAATTAAAGAACTTCGCCCTAAGGAGCTCAGTAGGTATATATCATACGTTCCCCAAGAACATAAGCTGTCCTTTCCATTCACTGTAGAGGAAATAGTACTCATGGGAAGAACTCCTTATTTAGGCGGCTTTTCCGGTCCTTCAGATGAGGATATCAAATATACCAATGATGCAATAAAAAGAGTTGGCATAGAAAATATAGTAAATCGGTCTTATACTGAACTAAGTGGAGGCCAGCGACAGCTAGTACTCATAGCTAGGGCAATAGCCCAAGATACCCCTATTGTGGTGATGGATGAGCCTACCTCTGCCCTCGATTTAAAATTTTCCAAACCTTCATTTG
>DUNJ01000231.1 GCA_012839395.1 Tepidimicrobium sp. | reverse complement strand
GTATTAGCTAAAATTGATAAAGATGAGAGTCATCATTCCTTTAATAAGCAGTGTTATACTATGGGGCATATTTATACTGTTCTCTTTACACACAACCATTACTTCCTCTAAAATCTGAGGAAGATCATAATCGTGGATGGATTCATCTATGTAAGTATTATACATAATTTCAATATCGCTATATAATCTATTTGCATCTATGGGACCCCTTTTTATACCAATTTTAAGAATGGATTTAGTCATTAAACTTATATCCTTTGTAGCAGCCCCTTCTAAAATTTGGTTCAATTTTTTTCTTAAACTTAAATCCAAATTTCCCATCAATCCAAAATCAATATATCCTATGGTATTGTCATGAATAAGTATGTTTCCAGGATGAGGATCTGCATGGAAAAAACCATCTTCAAATACCTGCCTAAAATAGTTATAGGTAAGTTTTGTAGCTATATCGTGGAGGTCATAACCTTCTTTTATCAATTGATGAATATTATCAATTTTAATTCCAGATATATATTCCATTACAAGGACCTTATCCGTACAGTATTCCTTGTAGACTTTAGGACTTGTTATAAACTTTACATATTTATTGTTTTCTGAGAATTTAATTATATTTTCCATCTCTTCCATAAAATCTAGTTCTTTTTTGGCAGCAGAACTTAATTCTTCTATTACTTCCTTCATATCTACAACTTCTCCTGTAGCAGTAAAGTTAATGAAAGGAGCAAGTTTTTTTAATATTTGAATATCCGATAGCATCTTTTCTCTTACAAAAGGTCTTTGAACCTTTACAACAACTTTTTCTCCCGTATTAAGCTTAGCTAGGTATACCTCTGCTAAAGAGGCAGAAGCAATAGGCTCTTCTTTGAAGCTAGCAAAAATATCTTCAATAGAACCATTTAATTCTCTTTCAACTACCTTCTTCATAACATGAAAATCTCCAGGACTTACATCGTCCTGCAGTTTTTGAAATTCATCAATATATTCTAATGGAAGTATATCCGGTCTAGTGGAGAGTATTTGTCCAATTTTAACAAAGGTAGGCCCTAGCTCTTCTAGTACCAACCTTAATTCTTTTGGATCTCCTATGCCGTTTTTAAATCCATGTTTTATAGACACGGATACAATTTCCCTCAACCTCTTTTTCGTATAATTGTTATCCATAGTTAGAAAAACACCTTGTAGAATCAAGGTGTTTTAGATCCCCCCATATCAATTATTTTTTTCCAATTCATCAATTCTTTTGCTTAGGTTTTCTATATCTGCTTTTGTGGCCAGATTAAGGCTATCTAAATAATTTTTTATATTGGATTCAGTTTCTGTAATATTTTGAGCATTAGATTTATCGCAGGCAACTCTTTTAAGTTCTTCATTTAACTGTTTTCCTTGTTCTACAGTTATCTTTCCTTTTTCCACTAAATCCTTTACTAAATCATTGGCTTTTTCATAGGTTAAAGCCATGGTACCTACACCTGCAAAGAATACCTTCTTTAAAAGATCTTCCATGATGATCCCTCCTATATTTTTAAATTATGTAAGAATGTCTAAAAGTAGTCCTTTAATAT
>DUNJ01000138.1 GCA_012839395.1 Tepidimicrobium sp. | reverse complement strand
TAACTCCCCAAACTATTGAAAGGTGGCACCAAAACTATTGTATCCTTACCTTGTTCGATCATCTTTTCAACTAAGTGTAGGTATATCTCCGTCTTGCCGCTACCTGTAACACCATGTATTAAAAATTTTTTATACCCATCTTCAACCCTGATATTGTTCAATATGGCAACAAGGCAATTTTTCTGTTCAGGAGATAATTTGTGTTTTTTATAGGATTTAATTTTCCTATCAATAGGGGTTCTAAAAACTTCTTTATCATAGATTCTTATTACATTCTTTTTTTCCAAGGCCTTAACCGTAGATAATGAACTATCCGTCTTATATAGCAAATCCCTCATAGGAACCTCATCTAAGGATAGGAGAAAACTTGCTATTTCCAATTGCTTATAGCATCTCTTTCCAACTATATGAATCAATTCATCGTAGGATATATGCCTATTTATAATGTGGACATATTTTTCATACTTCCTATCAATGGAAGTCTCCACTTCTAGATAAGTCTCTATTAACCCACGATCTTTTAAGGCTTTTATTGCCTTATTTATTGCAACATTACCTAGCTCATCCTTTATATCTTCCAATTCGATCCTACTGTTGCTCCTTGTTATAAGATCTATTATTTTTTTATCTAACCCTGTAAGCCTATTATATAATGTATTACAGATAGGCTCCTTTAAGACAATATGGGTTTTAATTTTCTTAAAATCCCCAGGTGGGAGCACTGTCTGAAATGCCTCCGTATAGGGGGAGAGATATTGATCGGCCATCCATAGGCTTAATTCGATCATATCCCTACCTATAAGGGGCTCATCGTCGATTACATCTATTATATCCTTTAATCTATAATCCCCATTATAGGATTCCAATATCTGAATAACTATCCCCTTAACTACCCTATCACCTCTACCAAAGGGAACTAAAACCCTCATACCCTCCTCTATGCTTTCTAACATATCCGATCTAATCCTATAGGTATAGGGTTTATCTGTTTTTGAACTTCTATTATCCACTATTATTTTTGCATATTTCTCAGCCATTAAATCAATCCTTTTTATCGCCTAAAATATTAAAAGCTAGACAAGGCATCCATCTAGCTTTTAGCATTTAATAGATTTCGAATTTTATCCAGTATGATTTCTGCGATTTTTGATTTATCCAATATAGGATAATCTGAAATAGCTCCATCCCTATCTATTATAGTGATAATGTTGGTATCCGATTTAAATCCCGCCCCATCTTTAGATATATCGTTGGCTACAATAAAATCCAGATTCTTCTCCCTTAACTTCTTTTCAGCATACTGGATTAAATTATCGGTTTCCGCTGCGAAACCTACCACTATTCTATCTTTCTTTATACCCCCAAAATATGCGGCAATATCCGGGTTCTTGGTCAGTTTAATATTTAGTCCATCTAAATTCTTATCCTTTTTAATCTTTTGCTTGCTTACCTTTTCCGGCCTGTAATCGGATGGCGCTGCAGCCTTAATCAAAATATCACAATCTTCAAACTCCTCTTTTACCGCATCAAACATCTCCCATGTAGTATTTACCTTAACTACCTTCGCCCCTTCTGGAGCTAACAAAGACGTAGGGCCGGTTATCAAAATCGTTTCAGCCCCTCTTTTGTAAGCTTCTTCCGCTATACAGTAGCCCATTCTTCCACTTGAATGGTTGGTTATATATCTTACAGGATCGATTGGTTCTATGGTAGGTCCAGCGGTAACAATTATCTTACTACCTTCCAAGTCCTTGTTATAATAAATACCATTCAAATATTCTACAATATCTGCAGGTTCTGCCATTCTACCCGGTCCATGAGTTTGACATGCCAAAAACCCTGTGCCTGGGTCTATAAATTTATAGCCAAGGGTTTTTAAATAGTCAATATTTTGTTGGACAATCGGATTTAAATACATATTGGTGTTCATGGCAGGAGCAAATAGGACTTTGGCCTTTGTAGCCATTATAGTGGTAGTAAGTAGATCATCTGCTATCCCGTTGGCAACTTTCCCAATTATATTTGCAGTTGCAGGCGCTATTAAAAAGATATCTGCCTTTTCAGCCAGCGCAATATGTTCAACATCGAAATTCTTTGGCTCTTTAAACATATCAACATGTACGGGATTCAATGATAGAGTTTGAAATGTCAAGGGTGAAACAAATTCTGTTGCATGCTGGGTCATTATAACCTCTACATTTGCACCCTGCTTCTTTAACCGACTAACTACATCTACAACTTTATATATAGCTATACCACCTGCTACACCTAGTACTATCTTTTTATCTTTAAGCACCTTTTTCACCTACTTATCAGTATTATCATCAGGCTCCTTATAGCTTATTTTCTTTGCGATTATCTCTTCTATTGCAATGCTTACTGGTTTAGCGGAATCAGTCTCAATTAAAGGTTTAGCGCCTTCCATCAACTCCCTAGACCGCTTTGCAGCCAGCATTACTAAAGTATACCTACTTTCGTCTACATTTGAAAGTTCATTTATAGATGGATTATACATTACATGCCTCCCTCAACAAGTAATTTTCCTAAAATATTTTTCCCCCTATTAATTTTTGCTTTCTCTGCAATTATTATGGCTTCTATCTCCTTTAAGGCCTCCATAATGTTGTCATTTACAACGAAATAATCATATTCATATATATATTTCATTTCCTTAAACGCATTTTTATATCTAATCTCAATCTCTTCTTGACTTTCGGTCCCCCGCCCTATAAGCCTATTCTTCAATTCATCCATAGATGGCGGTAATAAAAATATCAATACGGCTTCAGGATAAGATTTTTTTACTTGTAAAGCGCCCTGGACATCAATTTCCAATATAACTATATTTCCCTTTCCTATTTGATTAGTTACAAACTTCCTAGGGGTTCCATAATAATTGGTATGAACCTTGGCATATTCTATAAATTCATCATTCTCTATCATTTTTTGAAATCTTTCATTATCCATAAAAAAATAACTTATTCCCTCTTTTTCCCCTTGCCTAGCCCCCCTGGTAGTGGCAGATACGGAAAATACAAGGTCCTTGTTCCGTTTTAATAATTCTGCACAAATAGTCCCCTTACCAGAGCCAGAGGGGCCCGATATAACCAATAAAAATCCTTTAGACATAATCACCAACACCTCTATTTTTTGTCCTTGGCTAGATCTCCCTTACTATCCAGTCTTTGGGCTACTGTTTCCGGCTGAACAGCTGATAATATTATGTGATCACTATCCATTATGATAACTGCTCTCGTTCTCCTACCATATGTTGCATCCAGCAATACCCCTTTATCTCTAGATTCTTGTATAAGCCTTTTAATGGGAGCTGATTCTGGACTTACAATTGCAATTATCCTATTGGCTGAAACGATATTACCGAAACCAATATTGACTAATCTAGTTTCCATATAGCTACCTCCTTAAATCTATTCAATGTTTTGAACCTGTTCCCTTATCTTCTCCAGTTCACTCTTTATATCCACAACATAATTGCATATATGTAGATCATTGGCTTTAGAGCCAATAGTATTAACCTCTCTATTCATCTCCTGAATAATGAAATCTAGCTTTCTACCTACAAGGCCATTGACTTCTAAGCTATCTAAAAATTGTTTAATATGGCTCTTAAATCTGGTAATTTCCTCTGTGATATCACTTTTATCAGCAAAAAATGCGACCTCTGAACTAAGCTTTTCCTCTTCTATATCAAGGTCCCCCTCTAACAATTCCCTAATCCTCTCTCTCAACTTACTCCTATACTCCAATACCACCAAGGGAGCCCTCTGTTCTATTTTATCCACTAAACCTTGGATGTTCATAATTTGATTTTCAATATCCTTTTTTAATTCCTTCCCTTCATTCAGCCTCATGGTTATTACATCATTTAACGCAGTTTCCAAGGCTGGTTCCAAACAATTCCAGACCAAACCATCTTCTAAATGTTTATTTTTCATTTGAACAATCTCTGGTATTGCCAATATATGGGATAGCTTTATATCATCTACAATATGTAACTCATCAATTAATTTATTCAAACCATCCTTATAATTTTTAGCCAGTTGTAAATCAATCTCTACATCCATCCTTGCCTCATCAATATATTCTAAATCAATATATACCTCTACCCTCCCCCTGCTTATCCTATCCTTGATAATTCCCTTTATTTTTTCCTCCAAATAGTTTAAGCATTTGGGCATTCTAAATATTATATCATTATACCTATGATTGACAGTTTTAATCTCAACCCTGCAACTATAATTATCATCTGAACTTTCTCCTGCTCCAAACCCGGTCATGCTTCTAATCATCGATTCCAATCCCCCCATCATAGTTTATAATACCAAATTATATATAACTGTCAATCCAATATATCTTCTCGTAATAATATTTTTTATAGTTTTTATATAATTTTAAGCCTATTTGTTTATTCTAAATAAAATGATATAATCCTATTAGCATTAAGTTTTGGAGGAATATATATGTCATTAGATGGAATGGTTACAAATGCTATTGTAGATGAATTAAAAAATACGATTTTAGGAGGTAGGATAGATAAGATATACCAGTACGACAGAAACGAGATATTGATAAACGTTTACAATCAAAGAAAAAACAATAGGCTGGCCATATCAGCAAACCCAAGCAACCCAAGAATTCACCTAACAGATCACACCATATCCAATCCATCAACCCCACCTATGTTTTGCATGCTCCTTAGAAAACATTTGATGAGGGGAATTATATTAAATATAGAGCAACACAGCACGGATAGGATTATATTTATCGATATCAGCTCAGTCGACGATCTAGGCCAACCTAGGGAAAAGAGATTGGCCATTGAAATAATGGGAAGACATAGCAATATCATCCTATTGGACAAGGAAACTGGTAATATAATAGATTCAATCAGACGGGTTACTCATAATATAAGTAGGGTAAGACAGGTCTTGCCAGGTATAGGGTATCAATATCCGAAAACAGATGATAAACTAAATCCCTTATATCTAAATCGAAAAGAATTTTATAAACTATTAGATGTGGCTAATAAAACCACTAAAATATATAGATTCTTCTATTTAAATTATTTGGGCCTAGGCCCCCTAATAGGTAGGGAGATATGCTTCCTTTCAGGTATAGATTCCAACAGACCTATAGGTAGCCTAATCCCTAGGGAGAGAGAATCCCTTTTCACTGCCTTTATATCTATAATCGATATCATTAAGGCTAAGAAGTTTAAACCCCTTTTAATCCAAAACCCTTCAACTGATAAATATCAGGCCTTTTACGCCATAGATATAGAACAGTTCAGAGGTTATAATAAGGTATATGTAAATTCTATTAGTAAGGCCCTAGATATATATTATAGGAAAAATAT
>DUNJ01000137.1 GCA_012839395.1 Tepidimicrobium sp. | reverse complement strand
TTGGCAGAAATTATGTAATAGGGTCACTATCTTCTTCGGTGGCTCTTTTCAACCCTTCAATTAGCTGCCCTATATCCCCTAGATCGGAAAGGGACTTGTTAAACGCCTCCTCCTCTTCATACCCATCCTCGATAAAATAGTCCATCCTGTTCTGTAGGTTAAGCCTTATCTCCTCCTTTAATTCATTTAATATACTCCTATCATCTATTTCTGAAAAAAGATTATCAACATACTCCTTTACCCTATCCGCCATATCCAACCCCCCTCTACATAGATTTGATGGCACTATATAAGGAAATGGAACCAACCACTAGATATGCTTTTCAAAAAAATAAGGCACATCCAGTGCCCTATTTAAATCAGTACCCTTTACATCCCCTTATAGATCTTGTCCATTTTCCTTTTCTTTATACTATCCTAATACCATTTCAACATTTTGAAGCATCCTAATTATAGGAAGATTATAAGGACATTTGGATTCACATTCAGCACATTCTATACAATCTGCTGCGTTTGCCTCCATTCCCAAATACCGTTCTCTAGCCCAATCCTTCAAATCATATCTAGTATAATAACCTTCCATCAGGAATTGGGTAGGTATATCGATTCCTTGGGGACAGGGTATACAGTATCCGCATCTTCTGCAAAATTCCGTTCCCAGCTCTTCCGCTTCTTTGAATAGTATTTTTTCCTCTTCTTCGCTTAAAGGCTCTATATTATAACCCATCTTGCTATTTTCTTTTATCTGTTCTATACTTTCCATCCCAGGGATAACCGATGTTATATTGGGATTGTTGGCTATAAATTTTAGTGCAAGGGAGGCATTTTTAAGAGCCCCTCCTGCTAAGGGCTTCATCACAATTACCCCTATATCTAAGTCCTTAGCCCTTTTAAACATCTCCTCCGCCTGTCTTTCCACCGGATTATATGGAAATTGAACTGTGGCAAATTCTCCAGTGTCAATAGCTTTCTCAAGAACTTCAAGGTTGTGCCCGGTAATGCCAAATTCTTTTACGATGCCCTTTTCCTTCGCTTCCTTTACCGCTTTTAAGGCTCCATTGTCCCCCATTATCATCTCTAATTCCTCAAAGGTCTTCACATTGTGAAATTGATATAGGTCTATGTAATCCGTTTTTAAATCCTTAAGGCTTGTGTCCAATTCTTCTTTTATCCCCTCATAGTCCCTCGCCATGGATTTAGTTGCCAATATAAAGTTTTCCCTACCCCAACGTTCCAATCCATATCCTATTAAGGATTCGCTTATGGTATAGCCTCTGGCGGTATCTATAAAATTTATGCCAGCTTGCTTTGCCTCCCCAATCAATTGGATGGCCATATCCTTATCCACCCTTTGAATGGGAATACCTCCAAATCCTATTACAGACACTTCAAAATTGGTCCTTCCCAAGATTCGCTTTTCCATATATAGCCCCCCTTATATATCCAACAGTAAATTATCGCAGATTATATCTTAATTTCCTACATTCCTTAGATCCTTCCATACCGTATCTTAAAACTAATAATAGCAATTCCATAGCTAGGGCATGTACTGCATGCCCCGTGCTGGATCTTAAAGGATTCAATTTCATTCAAGCTTATAATACCCTTGCTTCACCCTTATATATACGCCCTCCAGTGGCATCTACCGTAATTGTCTCGCCATCTTCTAATACGCTGATGGCATCCTTTACTCCAACCACTGTGGGCTTATGATAATTCAACCCTACAATTGCAGCATGGGATGTTAATCCACCTTGTTCTACCACAATCGCCGCCGCTTTTTCCATGTATTCCACCATATATTTATCGGTAAACTGGCTTACCAGTATATCTCCTTCTTTAAATTTCCCCTTCAACTCCTCGCTACTACTGCCTATACATACCGTTCCAGATACCGAACCCTTGCCAATTCCTACTCCTTTCGCCAGTACCTTTCCTACGGTGTGGACCTTGATCAAGTTGGTGGTTCCAGTTACCCCAACAGGGATTCCAGCTGTCATCACTACTAGATCCCCTTCCTCCACATAGCCCCGCTCTAAGGCCGAATCGATGGATGCGTCTACAACCTCATCTGTAGTATTACTTTCCCTAGATAGGACCGGGTAAACTCCCCATACCAAAGATAGCTTTCTGGTAACCTTTGGTGAGGTGGTAGCTGCTATTATGGGCGCGCTAGGCTTAAATTTAGATATGGCTTTGGAAGTATATCCCGAGGAAGTAGCAGTTATTATTGCACTTGCCCCCAAATCCTTGGCTGTAGTACAGGTTGCCCTGCTTATAGCATTAGTGGTTGATACATCCTTATATATGAGATCGGTCCTAGTAGCCTCCATATAGTCTGCAGAGTTTTCTGTTTCCACAGCAATTTTGTACATCATCTGTACCGATTCCACAGGGTGCTTACCG
>DUNJ01000205.1 GCA_012839395.1 Tepidimicrobium sp. | reverse complement strand
TCAGGTTGAGTAAGTATGCGGTTGCAGTGTCCAAAAGACTGTAAGTTCGCCTGAAGCTCGATATATTTACTCTTGCAGTACTTCTGTATTTGACGAATGAATTCAGGCGTGATTGCGCCTACGTCCTTGCAGAACGAAGAATGCTTTTCAAAAGCGAAAGTATGTTCAATATATAACTGGAGCACGTTCATTTTATATCGAGCCATAAGGTCAACAATTTCCTCAATTGTCTCGATCGTGAACACCTTGCCTCGGGAAACATCCAATTGAAGACCTCGATAGTTAAGAGCCGGTGCATCCTTAATAATGAGACCTTGCAGTGTGTCCCCATTACTCTGCATTAAGATCTGCCTAAAGGTCTGAATACCATAGAATAACCCCTGTTCCGACCAAGCTTCTAGCCAAACGTGATCAGCTTCAATATTCACAATATATCCCTGCTCATGACTGGGAAGAGCGGTGGTAAGATTCTCACCCTTTCTTCCAATCCAAAGGACATGCTCATGACTCTCTACCACTTGAAGTTTCAAGTCGATTCCAAGGGTGTCCCTGAAAGCTTCCTGCAGCTCGTGCATCATTCTGTTATTTGATCCACAGATGGTGAGGTCTTTGTGAATACAAAATACTTGTCCGTTATAGCTTATCTTCTTGACATCTGGTACGAATTTATAGTTCAACTGGTTCCCTCCTTAATTCCATGGGTAAGCGCGATCCCAGAGATTTGAAAAATCCTGAGTCCATAAAGTCGTGTAGTCATTCATCCCTTGGTAGGCATCTAGACCCTCTGCCTCCCTACCTGCTGCCAATCGTACACGTTGTTTATTGAGCCATTTGACCAACTCATAGAATTGAACGGATAACTTGGAGAAGTAAAGCAGCGAAATCTCTTTACCTTCAGGACGAGCCCGTAAATTCCACACTTCTGAGAAGAAATCCTGGATAAACACTAGTTCTTGGTAAAGCTCCTTGAGCTTGGCAACCTGATTGAGAATCTCGTCTGTGGTTAGATTTCCACTTGCAATAAGCTCTCTCAATTCATGAGAATAAATGCCCTTCTTCGCTGTATAAAAACTCATCCAAGCTGCCAGTTTCAATTCTTTTTCAAATTTGGTATCGCCAAGCTGTTGACAGCAATCCCAAGCTTGTGATACCGTTTCATAGTACTTTTTGAATGTTTCTAGGGGAATAGGTTCCATCTTATCATTTGGTTCTAAAGATATTCCCCGTAGAGGATCATCAAAAAAGGCATAGATTGTCTTGGTTTTGAAACCAGTCTGCAGCTCGTCAATTGTATTACTGTACTTGAGCAATTCCCATACTTGAAATTCCCGGTTATTCTTGAAGAACAATTGTTTCAGAGCCAATTCAAACTCGTCCTTGCCTGTCTCACCTGCATTCCAACTCTGCTCGGCCCCAAAGATGTATCCAGTAAAACTTAATCCTAATGGTTGATAATGGCCATAGTCACCCCAATCTGTATTAAGGAAACCACTCGCGCCGTATTTAAAGCCTTCTCTGGAGAACGCGTACACTAACATTAC
>DUNJ01000136.1 GCA_012839395.1 Tepidimicrobium sp. | reverse complement strand
AGGATGCGGTAATGCTAATGGTAAAGCTAATGAAAGTAATATTGCGATCATCATAGCTATATAGCTATTTTTCTTTTTTATCATATTCATTCCTCCTGAAAATCTATTTTCTAATTTAAATTATAGTGCATGGTATAGCGATATGCAAGTAAATGCGCATAAATGGATAAATATTCATTAATTGAATATTTACTAGATATCTTTTTAAACCATATCACCTAGATAAAAGGGATACGAGATGCTATAATAAGTAATAGCTTGGAATAGAAAGGTTGATTAGATGGTTACTATAAGGCTAAGAGGATTGAATGAAACCGATAGTTTTGGCCAAAAGCTGGGAAGATTATTAAAACCTGGAGACCTAATATCCATGACTGGGGATCTTGGAGCGGGAAAGACAACCTTAACCAAATCCATAGGTATTGGATTAGGCGTTGAGGATTATATAACCAGTCCCACCTTTACTCTTATAAATGAATATAAAGGAAGGTTTTGGCTTTATCATTTCGATGTATATAGATTGGAGGATGAGGTGGACCTATTGGATTTAGGATATGAGGAATATTTCTATTCTAATGGTGTTACCATTGTGGAATGGGGTGATAAAATAGAATCTATCCTACCTAAGGATCGAATAGATATGAGAATTGAAAGGGGCAGTGAATTGGATGAGAGGGTTATAACTTTATACGGAGAAGGGGATAGGTATAAACGAATAGTTAAGGAGTTGAATATGGATTGAAAGTATTAGCTATAGATACATCTACCATGATGGCAAGCTGTGCTGTATTGGATGGGAATAAAATGTTGGGGGAATATTCTATAAATCAGGAGTTGACTCATTCGGAGAATTTAGTTCCCATGATTAAGGAGATGTTAAATAATTTAAATTTAAACATATCGGATATAGATTTATATGGGGTAGCTATAGGACCTGGTTCTTTTACTGGGCTTAGAATTGGAGTGGCAACTATGAAATCCTTTGCCCATGTATTTCATAAACCTATTGTGGGCATATCTACTTTAGAGGGCTTAGCATATAATCTAACCTTTAGCGGTGTTATAGTTCCTATGATAGATGCTAGAAGGGATAGAGTATATACCGGCATATATAGGTGGGAAAAAGACAATCTTGAAAACATATTAGAACCTTGCGTATTGGAGATTGGGAAATTGCTAAAAATATTGGATAAAAACTATAATAGTATAATGATTAATGGAAATGGGATACATCCATATGGGGATAGGGTATTGCAAGCACTGAAATCTAAGGTGATGATAGCACCTATAGGTTTGCAGGAATGTAGGGCGGCTAGTATAGCAGAACTTAGCCTACTAAAAAAGGATGAATATCATAAATATAATTATTATAATCTGGCACCCGATTATTTGAAAGAATCTCAGGCCCAAATAGAATTGAAAAGGAAAGAAAGTGGTAGTTGATGAATATATCTATTCGAGAGATGAAGGAATCGGATTTGGATCGAATTATGGAGATAGAAAAGAATACATTTACACCTCCTTGGTCACGGGAGGCGTTTTTGTTGGAACTTAAAAAAAATCTATTAGCTAAGTATATAGTAGGCCTAATAGATGGGGAGGTAGTTGGGTATGGGGGAATATGGTTAATAATAGATGAGGGGCATATAACCAATATAGCGGTTGAAGAAAGATACAGGGGATTGGGTGTAGGAGATAGGATTGTAGGGGGACTTATAAATCTATGTAAGGATAGAGGATTGAAAGCAATTACATTGGAAGTAAGGAAATCCAATGTAATAGCAAGATCCCTTTATAAAAAGCATGGATTTGTGGAAAGGGGAATTAGACCAAATTATTATGTGGACAATAATGAAGATGCTATTATAATGTGGAAAGCTATTGAGTATTAGGAGGGGTGAACATATGAAGAAAGGGGATATTATTACATTAGCTATAGAGACCTCTTGTGATGAAACTTCTTGTGCGGTACTAAGTGGGGGAAGGGAAGTGCTATCCAATGTTATTTCATCTCAGATAGACATACACCAAAAATTTGGAGGAGTAGTGCCAGAGGTTGCATCGAGAAAACATATTGAAAATATGAATATAATTGTACAGAAGGCTTTGGATGAGGCTAATATCGATTT
>DUNJ01000135.1 GCA_012839395.1 Tepidimicrobium sp. | reverse complement strand
TACACGTGTTTTAATCCTTCCCTCAAAATCGTAAGAATTTAAAATATAATAAATTTTTAAGTGTTATAATTGTAATAGGGAATGATAATCGTTATCAGTTAGCTGTAAATATGCAAGTGGATATACAAGGGAATAGAGATGAAATGGGGAGTTGAATGAATAGAATAATATCCAATACAACAAAGGGGTTTGAATATCTTTTATCCAAAATTACTCCATTATCCCGGTTATATATGCAACCCTACAAAAGGATTGTTCAAAACGAACTCTATTTAGCGGATATACCATCTAGGTCCAATGTGTTGCAGATAGGAGCAGGTCCTGTGCCATATACAGCTGTATACTTAGCACAGATGGGGAATCTTTACGTTACCGCAATAGATAGGGATCCCTCTGCAGTTAGATATGCTAGGGAATGGATATGGAAGATGGGTATGGCTAATCGAGTAGAGGCAGTATATACCGAGGCTATCGATTACGATCTATCCCGTATGGTTGCTGCCTTTATAGCCCTACAAGTAGAGCCTAAGGAACAGGTTATGGATTATATTATGAACAATGGCAATTCTGGATTTAAGATAATTGTAAGGGAGCCTAGTAAACGGTACAGCTCACAATATGACCCTATACCTAGTAAGTGGATAGCTGTGTCACGGATCTATCAAGGGATGCCTACATTTAAGCATTCCAATCTATATATAAAAACTTAAGGAGTTCTATAATGGATGGACGGAGCTTGGTATCAAAAGGCAAAGATGATAGCATATGGGGGAATACAAAAAGGCATGGTAGAACAATTCTACTATTAACAGTAGGGATACTATCGGTAGCTACGTTTTTTTATAAGTTTGATATAGGGAAAATTATGGCTTTAATTAGCATAACACCCAAGCGCATGATATGGATGGCGCTTCTTCTCCACCTGCTTACGCTATTATTGGGGGCTTTAAAATGGAATATAATGCTCAAAGGTATAGGCGAGTATAATGATAAAGGGTTTATATTTAAGATCCATGTATCCAGCGTTTTCTTTGACAATATTACGCCTGGTGCAAAGATGGGCGGAGAAGGCATTAGGTTATATCTTATGAGGAATATTTTAGATGTAGACTATGCCAGCGCAGTAGGGCTTTTGAGCTTGGATAAGGTGGTAACCCTATTGCCCCTCATAGTTATGGCTGTACTGGCTATCATATGGCAGTGCCAGATCTTAGGTAAGGTATTTATAAGCAATAAGATGTTTATTACCATTATGTTATTGTTAACTGTAACAGGCATTGTAGTTGGGATCATGTTGAGAGCTGGGTGGCCTTCTAAAGGGGATAATTCCGATAGATTTTCGAGGATAAGGCTATTTTTGGCAGATTCAGGGTTTGCATTTCGTCTTGTATTTGCGGATAGACGAAGAGTGCTCTTCCTGTTATTGGCATCTACTACAATATGGATTTGCTATCCCATTAAAATATACATATTAGCAATGGCAATGGGGATGGATATTTCTTTTAGCATATTGTCATCCATTAGCATAATTGCTTATTTGGTTGGAATGTTACCTCTATCTCCGGGGGGGCTTGGATCTTATGATGCTGCTATGGGTAAGATGTTGTTCTTACTGGGGGTTGGAGAAACAGCAATAGGTAGCTTAATATTATTATATAGGTTAACATCCTATTTTTTTTCGCTGTCACTTGGAGGAATTGCTACAATAGATCTTTTAGGAAAAATCAGGAATAATAAAATATTGACGATAAGGGAGGACATAAGGGCTATGGGTGAAAGAGTGGAACAGATATCTCTTGCCGATTTGGAGCTCGGTAAGCGGGGGGTATTGACAAAAATAGATGGCGGTAGAAAGATGGCAAGACGTTTAGAAACATTAGGTCTAAGGCCTGGGAAGGAAGTTCATATGACAAGTACGGTATTTAATAATGGGCCAGTTATAATCGATCTAGATGGTCGCCTTATCGCTATAGGGCGGGGACAAGCTCATAAAATATATGTAAGAGATGTACGGAGTGATTAGATGCCAGATATTATATATACTTATTTTCTACAGTTTTTGATGTTTATTGAACATTTGTGTTCCAAATATCACCATTTGGGAAAGCTATACTACAAATTTTTTTATCGAGGGATGATTATAAAGGAGATGGAGTTGGTCGATTTAAAGCCGGGGGAGCAGGTGCTACATATAGGAGGGGGTAGCTTTCCCCTTACAGCTATACACCTCGCTTTAGAAGGTTATAAGGTGCAGGCAATAGATAGGGATGGACGTGCCGTAAGGAATGCTAGACGTGTAGTAGAAAAATGGGGTCTTCAAGATAAAATAGAGGTGCTGAATGTAGATGGGTTGGAGGTGTCCGGAAAGGCTTTTGATGTGATATGGATCTCCCTTCATGTATATCCAAAGGATGAAATTATTAGAAGATTAATAAATACGCTTCCCCCTTCAGGTAGGATACTTTATAGAAATCCAAGAGGG
>DUNJ01000134.1 GCA_012839395.1 Tepidimicrobium sp. | reverse complement strand
ATTTAACATTATTATATGTTTCCTATTATATATAGCCTGCAGGGATAATTTTGCACCCACCTCCGGCACACCTGTGGCATCTACCACCGCATCTATTATGTTTGCTTCCGCTGCCAGTTCCATATATTCTGCAGCAACATATCTTCCCTTTTCAAGAGAATAATTTATCTTCTTCAATGAGTTTGATACTACTATATCCTCTTTCGCTATACCCGATGATATTAACGCATCTATCGCTTTAGATACATTCCTATTTATAACTAAGGCTGGCATCATTCCCTCTATCCTAGACATTTGATTAACCAGTCCCTTGCCCATCTTACCTGTGCCTACTACTGCCACCTTTATATCCCTATTTTCCTTTGCCAATCCCCTCAATCGCATGTCCATATTGAACATCATATCAATCCTTTCAGTATCTTTTGCTATCTATATTGCAGCAGCATTTTGCCCAGCTATATACCCGGATGACCAGGCCCACTGCAAATTGAACCCGCCACAATCCCCATCTATATCCACTATTTCACCTGCAAAAAACAATCCCCTTATCAGCTTTGATTCCATGGTAGAATTGTCTATCTCATCCGTAGATATACCCCCTGCTGTGACCTGGGCATCCCTCCAGGATTTACCTTCAATTATATTAAATCTTAAATCTGTTAATATAGACGATAATCGTGCTATTTCCTCATTAGATATATGGGCTATCTGCTTATCCTTACCGATTTTTATCTTCTTTAAAATCGGAATTATCAATCTTTTATTTATCAATCCTATTAATGCCCTCTCCATGGTTTTCCTCTGCATAAAAGCAAATCTATACTGTAAATATTCATATAGCTCATTTTGACTTTTAGTATGAACTATAGATATTTTTAATTCTATATTGTTTTTCTTCCTCAAATGCTCCAATGCCGTTCTACTCAATTGAAGGATAGGTGGTCCAGATATACCGTAGTTTGTGAATAGGATATCCCCATAATCTTCCCTAATCAAACGGTCCCTATTATAGAGTCCCGCCACACCCTGAAATTTCACCCCATCTACTTGTCTAAAAAAATTTCCTTCTAGCTTTAATTGAACCAATCCAGGGAAAACTTCCTTTATACTATGCCCCATCTTCCGTGCCAATAGATAACCATTTCCATCGGAACCAGTAGTAGGTGCTGCATTCCCACCAGTAGCCAATATAACGCGATCTCCATATATTTTCCTACCATCCTCCAAGGTTACAATAAATCTATCGGTCTTTTTAATATCCACAACATAAGCATCTGTAATTACCTCTATATCTAAATATTCCAACTCAAATCTTAGAACATCTAGAACGCTAGAGCTTTGGAAGGACAAGGGAAACACCCTTCCATCGTCTTCAATAGCGGGAGTAATACCTAATCTCTCAAAAAAATCTATGGTCTCCTCTACTCCAAATCTAGCAATAAAGCTATATGCAAACTTTGGATTGCTTCCATGGTAATTGTCGATGGATAGATTTATATTGGTATAGTTACATCGCCCATTTCCCGTCGCCAATATCTTCCTACCCACCCTGTTATTCCTCTCTAAAATAGTAACATCTGCCCCCCGCTCTCTAGCTGATATTGCAGCCATCATCCCAGCCGCACCCCCACCAACTATTAACACTTTGCTCATACTCTATTGCTCCTTTAAATTCTATAACTATTTTCATCGCCCTACTCTATTCTATATCCTATTCAATATTTTGTCTATTGATAGGGAATAGTTGATAACCTATCCTATCTCAAATCTTGCCAGCCCATTAACCGCATCTAGAAAATCCACAATTTTTGCAAATCATGCATCCACCCTCATGTTCTATACTATAACCGCATTCAGGGCAACTTCCTAAATTGTTTTGCCTTTTATCTCCTGTTCTTGCTCCAAGCCTATTCTCCTTCTCTTCTCTCTCTATTTCATATATCATTTCATTAACATTACCATTCTCTACCTCTACATAGGTGTTCATCACCCGCTCCAATGCTTTACCTATGGCATCTGGGCAGGATAGAACTTTTATATCCTTATTGATACCCCTCTGTCTCAGTGTAGAGTGACACCTTATACCTTTAAGTTGTTCAATTATCTTTTCAACATCCATTCCCGATCTCAATGCAATAGAGGTAAGCCTACTGGTAGCTTCCGATTGGCTTGGACAACCTCCAGCTCTACCCACATTAGTAAATACTTCACATATGCCATTCTCATCATAATTTACTGTAATATATAGATTTCCACAGCCTACCCTTACCTTTTCAGTCATCCCCCGGGTAATGGAGGGTCTCATTCTTGGTTTTATACCATCCCCATCTGAGGATCTCATATTAGATTTTCCTTTCATAACCGATAGAACTTGATTATCCCTACTCCCATCTCTATATATTGTTACACCCTTACATCCCAACTTGTACGCCAATCTATATACTTCCTCTACATCCTTCTTAGTAGCATTATTAGCAAAATTCACCGTTTTAGATACCGCATTATCCACATGTTTTTGAAAAGCAGCCTGCATCTTTATATGCCAAAAAGGTATTATATCATGAGCTGTTATAAAGATTTTCCTTATATCTTCCGGTATTTCTTCTATATCAGCTATAGTACCCCTTTCAGCTATCTTTTCCATCAATTCTTCCGAGTAAAAGCCCCTTTTTCTCGCAATCGTTTCAAAATACGGGTGGACCTCTAAAAGCCTATCATCATCCATAACATGCCTTATAAAAGAAATAGCAAATAAGGGCTCTATCCCACTGCTTGCACCTGCTATAATGCTAATCGTTCCAGTAGGCGCTATGGTAGTTGTAGTAGCATTTCTCATCTTAATACCTTGCTCCTTAAATATGCTATTTTCATAAGCAGGAAATACTCCTCGTGTTTCAGCCAGTTCGCTGGATTTCTCCTTACTCTTTCTATCGATAAATTCCATCAGTTTATCAGCAAGTTCTATAGCCTCCTGTGAATTATAGGGAATACCTAGGTAAAACAATAAATCTGCAAATCCCATCACTCCTAAACCTATTTTCCTAGTCTTTTTGGTCATCTCATCTATCTTAGGCAGAGGATACTTGTTTACATCTATTACATTGTCTAGGAAATGAACAGCTACCTGTACTACCTTGTCTAACTTGTCATAATCTATCCTATAACCGGCTGAATCTTTTCTTATCATCTTTGCTAGATTGATTGAACCAAGATTGCAGCTTTCATAAGGTAGTAGGGGCTGTTCACCACATGGGTTTGTGCTTTCTATTTCCCCCAAGCCCCGAACCGTGCTAGTGCTATTGATTCTATCCAAAAAAACAATCCCTGGTTCTCCCGATTTCCATGCCATTTCTACTATCCGTTCAAAAACATCTCTTGCATTGATTTTTCCTACTACTTCATTATTGTGGGGAGCTATTAAATCA
Source organism: Tepidimicrobium sp. (assembly GCA_012839395.1). Classification (GTDB taxonomy): domain Bacteria; phylum Bacillota; class Clostridia; order Tissierellales; family Tepidimicrobiaceae; genus DUNJ01. Next base: position 8,764 of record DUNJ01000134.1, on the reverse strand, counting down.
TAGGTATCATTCTTTTCTACTGCCTCCATGAAATTTTCCGTAATCCCCACACTTATATTGAAGTTAGTTATTTCGTTAATATCCTTCTTGCTCTCTATAAATTCCATTATATCTGGATGATCTATTCTTAAAATACCCATATTGGCCCCTCTACGAGTACCACCTTGCTTTACAGCCTCAGTTGCCGAATTAAACACCTTCATAAAGCTAATAGGCCCCGAAGCAATACCACCAGTAGACCTAACCGAAGCCCCTTTTGGTCTTAATCTTGAAAAACTAAATCCAGTTCCACCGCCACTTTTATGTATCAGCGCTGAATTTTTTATGGCATCAAATATACCTTCCATGGAATCTTCTACAGGTAGCACAAAGCAAGCAGATAATTGCCCTAATTCTTTTCCTGCATTCATCAAGGTAGGAGAGTTGGGCATAAATTCCTGATTTATCATTATTTCATAAAATCTATTTGAAATCGCCTCAACATCCGCATCTTTATTATAGATTAGGTCAGCCGTTGCAACAAAATCTGACACCCTCTTAAACATATCCTCTATGGTCTCCACTATATTTCCATCCTTATCCTTGGACAAATATCTTCGCTCTAGAATAGTTCTTGCATTACTTGAAAAACCCATGTCATCCCCTCCGAAGCACAATGTTTAGTGTAGTATTTAATAAGTTATACTAAGTATTGTATCGTATCTAGTTCCTTTTTTAAAATGCCAGGAAAGACCTTTCTAGGCAGTATAAAGATATTACCAAATTAAATCCCCACAATTTAAGCTCATTTTTACATTTCCTTACCTAATCTCTTTTTGCATATTATATATACTTATATTATCCTCCTTTGCAAAATTAAAAAGCTTCATTTCCTCCAAGAAATGAAGCTTTTTTGTTATGTAAGCCTAAAGTAATTATTGTCCTTGGCTAGCCTAGGCATTTCTACCTAAATTACTAGTCAAATCCACGTTTAAATATTGTCCACTATTTCTTTTAGGGCGAATAAATCTTCTAAATACACTTCCCTCAATTCTGGCCTATATATAACAGCTGCTGGATGATATAAGGGAAATACCTTATACCATCTATCCCACAACTGCACCTTCATTAAGGCTCCGTGAATTTCACCTATCTTTAAATTCTCATTAAAGAGGGCTTGAAGGGGAATGTTTCCCAATGTAACCACTATTTTGGGATTTACTATGATTACCTCCTCATATAGGTAGCCCTTAAAGTTGTCTATCTCCTCCTTAGTAGGTGTTCTATTAGATAATCTTCCAGTCTTTTTGTTTTCCTTAATGGGCCTATATTTAACCACATTGGTTATATATACATCTTTCCTACCAATATCCACGGCCTCTAAAAATTTATCTAGATGCCTTCCAGCTTGCCCTACAAAAGGTTGCCTTAACTCTATCTCCCTCGCCCCTGGTGCTTCTCCGATTAACATTAGCTTGCTATCCAGTCTTCCATGCCCTAATAATAGTTTTTCTTGAGAAAAACTTTCTATTATTTCTTCATTTAATTTCTTTATCCTTTGACTCTTCACCCTATCATCAATTCCTTTATATATTGATCATATTCCACACCTTTAACATTGGTATCAATATGCTAATCTCCCTCATGTAAAGGCTTCATTGTTGGAAATAATATTACATCTCTAATGGATGGTTGATCTGTCAATATGATTATTAGCCTATCTATCCCTATTCCAAGTCCACCTGTTGGCGGCAATCCCACTTCTAGAGCGTTTACAAAATCCATATCCATCATATGGGCCTCTAGATCTCCAGCTTCTCTTTGCTTAGACTGCTCTAGAAACCTTTGCTTCTGATCTATTGGATCATTTAATTCACTAAATGCATTTGCTATCTCCCATGTATTTATAAAGGCCTCAAATCTATTGGTCAACCTAGGGTCATCCGGACTTCTCTTTGCCAACGGCGATACCTCTACGGGATGATGTGTTATAAAGGTGGGTTGCACCAAGAATTCCTCACAGAATTCCTCAAACATTTCGCTGATTATATGTCCTCTTTTCATACCAGATTCTATTTCTAAACCCTTTTCCTTAGCTATGGCTATAGCTTCTTCATCCGTATCGATTTCATTAAAATCTACCCCTGCATATTCTTTTATGGCTTCGATCATGCTAAGCCTTCTCCAAGGTGGCGTTAAGTCCAATTCGTTTCCTTGATATTTAATCTTTGTAGAACCTAAGGTCTTTTCGGCAACATAGGCTATCAATTCCTCGGTTAAAACCATCATATCCTCGTAATCTGCATAAGCTTGATATAGCTCTATGTTTGTAAACTCCGGATTATGTCTATGGCTCATACCCTCATTTCTGAACATTCTCCCCATTTCATATACCTTTTCAAACCCTCCGACTATGAGCCTCTTTAGATACAGTTCATTGGCTATCCTCAAATACATATCCATACCCAAAGTATTGTGGTGGGTAATAAACGGGCGAGCATTAGCCCCTCCTGCAATCGTATTCAGAATAGGAGTATCTACCTCTAAAAAATCTCTATCATCAAGATATTCCCTAACTGCCTTAATTATATTAGACCTTAATATAAAGGTTTCCTTCACCTCTGGATTTACAATTAGATCAACATATCTTTGCCTGTACCTTAGATCCATGTCTTTTAATCCATGGAACTTCTCAGGTAATATCTGTAGCGATTTGGTCAATAGCTTAAGTTCTTCCGCCCATATGGAAACCTCACCAGTCTTAGTCTTAAACACCTTACCACTAACACCTATTATATCCCCAATATCCAACAATCCTAGTTTTTCATACTTTTCCTTGCCTATAGTATTCATTCTAATGAATATTTGTATTCTGCCCTTACTATCCTGTAGATCCATAAAATTAACCTTACCATGCCCACGCCTTGACATTATCCTTCCAGCTACTGAAACTGTTTGTTCCTCAAGTTCGTCGAAATTTTCATGTATTGTAGTACTATGATGGGTGTAATCATATCTTTCCACTAGGAAAGGGTCTATCCCTAATTGCTTTAATTCCTCCAGCTTTTCCCTTCTTATCATAAGCATCTCATTAAGATTTTCTTCCGTTCCCGACATTCTATATCAGTACCTCCTCCTATCTAGTAATACTTAAAATTTGATATTTAATAAGTCCATCTGGTACATGTACTTCTACTATTTGTTCCTTTTTTTTCCCCAATAGAGCTCTCCCAACGGGGGATTCATTAGAGATTTTACCTTCATATGGATCAGCTTCCGCAGATCCTACTATGATATATTCCATTTCTTCATCATACTCTAAATCCTTTACAACAACCTTTGAACCTATGCTTACAACATCCGTAGTAACATCTTCCTCATCTATTAACTTAGCATTTCTCAATATCTTTTCCAATTTAGCTATTCTTTGCTCCAACTGTCCCTGCTCATTTTTAGCCTGGTCGTACTCGGAGTTTTCACTTATATCCCCAAAAGCTAATGCCTGTTTAATCTTTTCTGCAATCTCTTTTCTTTTAATAGTTTTCAATTCTTCTAGTTCTGTTTCAAGTTTTCTTAACCCTTCAAATGTTAAGAATACGTCCCTTTCCGCCATGCGTATCTCTCCTTTATAAAGTATTTGCCCTTACCACCCTTCAGATCTATTGTCAAAACAATAGCTAGTTTTATCCAAGATATTATATTCAAAGGAATGAGTGTTGTCAAGTATTACAATTTCCCTCTATCCCTTAAATAAAGGCTTACATATTCTTCGATATCATATAATTTACCAGCTATATTCAATTTTTCGATTTCCGCAGATCCTTTAGGGTAAAAGTATTCATAGACATACGAGGGTAAAAGGTCTTCTATCCATCGTATATCTCCAATAGATAGAGGGTTGCATCTAAATATAAAATCCTCTATAGCTCTCGGTCGGCTTCCATCTAGCATCAATTTGTTCACTATATTATCTAGACTAAAATCAAATACTATAGCTCTTTCTTTAATTTTGTTTAAATCTATAGATATATCTTCTCCCAAGTTGATTATTATAGAATAATTGGGTAAAATATCCTCAACCTTTCTTGAATAGAAAATTGATAAACCTATGCTATTGAAAACCTCATCGATTAGATTTTCAATAGAACCATTGTTTTCCCCAGCTAAGGTTATAAATCGCACCTTTGTACATATGGTTTCTATAATATCCTTGGTCAATTCCCCACAATTGCCCAGTATCAAGACTTCCTTATCCCCCAATTCCTGCCCTAGGTTCAGATGTATTTCTTCCAGCACCGGTATTATAAAGGCTGATATCACCTTTCTGCCCCTTATAACTTGTAATCCGGTTTTATTTTCGATATATCTAATATCATCCCCATTAAATAGATATAATTCATCCAGTATTAGATTATGTGTATTAGACTGTTTCAAGACTTCTATTCCCCTTACAAGTTTTTCAAGAACTTGATCCCTTTTTATATTAGATTCTTTTAGAAAGATTCCTCCCACCGTTCCTATAACCTGTTCATCGGAATCATAAACCTGCTTCAATACCCTAGGCCTAGTTACCGGCATCAATCTCTTAGGAATGATTCTGCGCAATCCCCTCCTATAATACTCATAGTACCTATCCAAATCTACTATATATAAAAACCCAATAGTATCACTCCTCATGTTCGATTTAGTAATGTATTATATGAGTATTATGGGAAAGGTATTCCTTCCGTATGGTTGATTTTTTCAGTTCCTCAAGATATTCTAATAAAACTTTTACCAAAACTTCTTTTGTATTAATAGTATTTATGGTGTTTTTTATGGAATTGGAATTCCACATACCTTTTAGATACCATGCAATGTGCTTCCTCATCTCCCTTACTCCTACTCTCTCCCCCTTAATTCCGCACATCAAATCTAGATGCTTTAATATCATCTGAATTTTCTCCTCATTACTAGGCTCTACATCCCTTTCACCCCTCATCAATCGACTGATTCTATCAAATATCCATGGATTTCCTAATGCACCCCTTCCAATAGCTACCGAATCACAGCCAGTATAGTTGAGCATATTGAGAGCATCTATGGGTTTAAATATATCCCCATTGCCTATAACAGGAATACTTACGGCTTCCTTAACCTCCTTAATAAAATTCCAATCCGCCTCTCCAGAATAGAACATATCCCTAGTCCGTCCATGGATAGTTATGGCTGATACCCCTTCTTCCTCAGCTATTCTAGCTATCTCTATTCCATTTATGTTATCATGATCCCAGCCCATTCTAATCTTCAAAGTTACAGGTTTTATTGAAACTCTTATTACTGTTTTTAATATAGCCCTTACAACCGCCGCATTCTTCAATAATGCCGAACCATCTCCGTTTCTAACTATCTTAGGTGCAGGGCAACCCATATTTATATCCAATATATCCACATCATCCCTTGGGTTAATGTGGTTTTCAACTACCTTTGCCATTATATTGGGATTGGATCCAAATATCTGTAAAGCAATAGGTCTTTCATCTGGGTCTATATCGGTTAAGTTGGCTGTGTTCTTATCCCCATAATATAGACCCTTACTACTCACCATTTCAGAAAATACCAGCCCTGCTCCCATCTGTCTACATATCTTTCTAAAGGCCTTATCAGTTATCCCGGCCATAGGTGCTAAAAATATGTTGTTTTCCAGTTCTATTTTCCCTATCCTCATAATTCACCTCTATCCTATTAGAAAAAGTAGCCAATCGGCTACTTATTTCTTTCATATATTATTCGAAGCCCCTCAAGGGTCAATAGCTTATCTATTTTATTAATATATCTGCTTTCATTTCCTATTAAGGATGCAAAACCACCAGTCCCTATTACAGCCTTTACCTTCCCCTCTTCAGCCATCTCATCCATCATCTGTTCGATGATATAATCTATCATCCCAATATATCCATATATCAATCCGGACTGAATACTACTTGTAGTGGTCTTCCCTATAATATTATTGGGCTTAGCTATTTCCACCTTGGGCAACTTGGCAGTTCTTGAAAACAAAGCCTCACTGGATATGATTATCCCCGGTGCTATAACCCCTCCCAAATATTCCCCTTTCCTGGAAATAGCACAAAATGTTATTGCAGTTCCAAAATCAACTATTATTAAAGGGCCTCCATATCTTTCATAGCCTGCCACAGCGTTTACAATCCTATCGGCGCCTACTTCCTTAGGGTTATCATATAATATATTCATACCAGTCCTAACACCAGGGCCTACAACTATCGGCTGACATTTAAAATATTTAATACTCATAGCCGATAGAGTATGCATCAAAGTAGGGACCACTGATGATATGATAACATCTGTTACATCTTCTGGACATAGTTTATGATATTTGAAAATCTGTTCAAATAACAAACCATATTCATCTGATGTTCTATCCTTCACCGTCGATATATTCCAATTGTGTAGAAGCCGATCCCCTTCATACACTCCAAAAACGATATTGGTATTGCCTACATCTATTACCAATAGCATCCTTTCACCACCTAATCTATTTCTCCCGACCTTTTAGAACAGCCATTACATTTCCAACTACTATAACCCCTATTATCATTTCTGGAATACCGTTGGCCACTCCAATGCCTAAAATAACCTTTCTTGCCATGCTAGGGTCTTGCCCCATCCCTAATACAAACCGCTCTCCATATAATAAATATATGCTCAATAAAACTCCTACAGTATTGGTCAAAGTGCCTACTATTGTGGCTATTATTATATCTATAGCCTTGTCTTTCAATTGTCCATGCCCGTAAATGCCAATTCCAATGGTTAAAAGTATCAACAATCCATTCATAAGCAGTATCCATATACCCCTACCGCCCACAATATTGCTATATATCCCATGGCCTAAATAGACTATAATGCCACCCAATATTATATTTAACAGCCAAAAAATTTTCCTCTCCTTTAGCCCACGTAAAAAATTATACACATAATAGGTTGATACACCTATTAGTATCCTAGGCAGTACCGATACTACCGGGTTCAAAAATACGAAGGATACCGGGGTTGGGTTAATTATGGCTTGAAATATGCTAAACAACCCAAATATTAACCCTATCATTCCACCGACCAAAGGCCCTTCTGCTATTGCGCCAATAATCACAGGTATATGCATTATAGTTGCTCTAGTGGGACCGACAGGAATAAAACCTAGAGGCGTTAACCCTAACACTATGGATATGCCAGCTAATACCCCAACTACCGTTATCTTCCTAATAGATAAAACACTACCTTGATTTTTCATAATCATCCCTCCGCTCTAGTTCCCTTACGGGATACCAGTCGTTAATTTTGTTTACCCTATTTCCTTATGTCCAATTCTTTGAACAAGATATTGGCAAGTATACTACAATTATAGTTTATATTTTTATTTTTATCAATCCCTTTTAATAGGCCATAAAAATAAGGCAGCTAAGGGCTTAGCTACCTTACATTATGCTCCTACAAATATCCTTTCAAACTCTTCCCCGTCAAGGGTCTCTTTTTCAAGAAGGGCTTGTGCTACTCTGTGCAATACGTTTATATTCTCTTTTAATAGCTTCTCCGCTTTATTATAAGCTCTATCGATTAAACTTCTCATTTCTCTATCTATTGCTGCCGCCACTTCCTCGCTATAGTTTCTAGCTCTGCCTAAATCTCTCCCAACAAATACCTCTTCATCATCAGTACCATAAGTCATAGGCCCTAGATTATTGCTCATACCATAATGGGTTACCATTTTTCTAGCCAACTTGGTAGCCCTTTCAATATCATTTTGAGCCCCTGTACTTATGTCATCCAAAACCAATGCTTCAGCTACCCTACCGCCTAATAGCTGAACCAACTCATCCTCCATCTGCCTCTTAGTCATATAGTTTCTATCCTCTTCAGGAAGATATGCTGTAAAACCTCCCGCCATTCCCCTAGGAATGATTGTAACCATATGAACTGGATCCGTATTAGGAAGTAGTCTAGATGTAATGGCATGACCTGCCTCGTGGTAGGCTGTAAGCTTTTTCTCCTTTTCGCTTATTACCCTACTTTTCTTCTCCGGCCCAGCAATTACCTTAATCGAAGCTTCATCTATAATATCCATAGGGATTTTTTTCAAATTCTGCCTGGCTGTAAGCAAGGCAGCTTCATTTGTTAAATTCTCTAAATCTGCTGGTGTAAACCCCGGCGTTCTCTTAGCAACAACTTGTAAATCTACATCGTCATCTAAAGGCTTGGTCCTAGTATGAACCTTAAGAATCGCTTCCCTAGCCCTTACATCAGGTAACCCTACAGCAATTCGCCTATCAAATCTTCCTGGCCTCAAAATTGCTGGGTCTAGTATATCTGGCCTATTGGTTGCCGCCATTACTATTATTCCTTCATTGGTTCCAAAGCCATCCATTTCAACCAAGAGCTGATTTAAGGTCTGTTCCCTTTCATCGTGGCCTCCACCAAGACCTGCACCCCTTCTTCTCCCTACAGCATCGATTTCATCTATGAATATTATACAAGGTGCATTCTTCTTGCCCTGTTCAAAGAGGTCCCTGACCCTGCTTGCGCCAACTCCTACGAACATTTCAACAAAATCGGAACCAGATATGCTAAAAAAAGGCACTCCTGCCTCTCCAGCCACCGCCTTGCTCAAATAGGTCTTTCCCGTTCCCGGTGGCCCAACCAGTAAAACCCCTTTGGGTATCCTTGCCCCTATTTCTATATACTTTTTTGGATTCTTTAAGAAATCTACTATCTCTTTTAGTTCTTCTTT
>DUNJ01000133.1 GCA_012839395.1 Tepidimicrobium sp. | reverse complement strand
TACTAGGGTAGCTATTAGGCCCTTTTCAATATATATAGGTGTATCTATGGCAATAAATAGGGGTAGTTGGATAGGGATATATATATGGTATCTATATGTTATATTGTGGACATTTTGTATGGCGTTAACATTGGGGAACAAGGAGGAAGCGAAGAAGCCGTTGGTCTTTACCAATAGAGCCAAAAGGCTCTATGCTACTAATTTATTTTTAAATATAGTTATTATGGGCATATTTAGTAGTATGTATCTAAATATAATTAGCGATAAAATGACATATTTCCCAATGGTTTTATTTATAGGCACTTTACTATACTATTTTCAATCGGAAACTATATATTTATCCAATTTAATAGTGAAACCTATTGAAGACAGAATAAATAAACGGTTTTTTGAAAGAGCTAAAGAAAAAGTTGCTAATATGAAGGATCTGAATGTAATAGGAATTACAGGAAGTTTTGGAAAGACCAGTACCAAGTTTATACTGGGAACCATATTGGAAAGAAGGTATGAGGTATTAAATACTCCAGAAAGTTACAATACCCCTATGGGATTGAGCATGGTGATAAACAATAGCTTAACTGATGAACATGATGTATTTATAGCTGAAATGGGGGCTAGAAATATCGGGGATATCAGGGAGCTATCTGAGCTTACCAAGCCTAAGATTGGAATAATCACCTCCATAGGACCTGCTCATCTAGAGACATTTAAGAACATAGATAATATAACTAAGGCAAAATATGAATTAATAGAGGAATTACCGGCAGATGGAATAGCCATATTCAACTATGATAATGAGCATATTAAAAAAATGGCGGATAAAACCTTTAAAGAGAAGATACTATATGGAATAGATAGGGTAGAAGATGTAGATATATATGCCAAAGATATAGAGGTATCGGAAAGGGGGTCCACCTTCACTATTGCAGATAGGGATGGAAAAAGCATAAGGTGTACTACTAGATTGCTAGGTAAGCATAATATATACAATATATTAGCAGGAGTCTCTGGTGCTATTGCCATGGGAATGGAATTGGAAGAGATTAAAGATAGGATCGATAAAATAGAACCTATCCCCCATAGGTTGAATATAATGGACCCGGGAACGGGAGTTATAGTAATAGATGATACCTTTAATTCCAACCCTATAGGCACCAAGGCTGCATTAAACGTTTTATCTCAGTTTAAGGGGGGAAGAAAGATAGTAGTAACTCCAGGTATGGTGGAGTTGGGAGAGATGGAAGAGGAGGCCAATAGGGAATTTGGGATCAATATGGGGAAAGTTTGCGACTATGTTATATTGATAGGGGAAAAGAGAACTATTCCTATTTATGAAGGATTGTTGAAATCGGGTTATAATGAAGATAATATATTTGTTGCAAATGATCTAGATCATGCTACCCTACAAATTCAAAAAATTGCTAGACCAAAGGATATAATATTATTTGAAAATGACTTACCCGATAATTACGATGAATAATTGGGGAGGGGTTTTTATGAAAAAGAATATAGCTATTATGTTTGGTGGCCGAAGTGTGGAACATGAAGTTTCAGTGATAACGGGAATGCAGATAGTTGAAAATATTGATAGGGATAAATATAAACCAATACCGATCTATATCGATAAAAATGGAAAATGGTTTACAGGAGAAAGTCTAAAGGAATTTAAAAATTTTAAAGATAATAATTTGAATGACCTACAGGAAGTAATGTTTTCAGCCAATGCTGGAGATCACAATCTATATCTACACCCAGAGAGCATAGGACTTTTTAGGAAGAGGGTAATAGATAGAATAGATATAGTATTTCCAACAATACATGGAACCAATGGGGAGGATGGAACCCTCCAGGGGCTATTTGAATTGATGTACCCCGGCCCCTACGTAAGGTAT
>DUNJ01000226.1 GCA_012839395.1 Tepidimicrobium sp. | reverse complement strand
TAGTAATTTTACCATATTTGCTTTGTTCCCCCGGCCATCAAATCAAGGAATTCCAAAACCCCTCCTTGAGTGGCTCGAAATATATCCTTTATAATTTGCTTATCCATGTATGGCACTGGAATACTGGACCCCAGTCTAATTACTAACAACATCAACACGGTAAAGATGATTCTTTTTCTAATATCTGGTATCTTCCAGGCATTTTTCAAAGTTGAAAACATCTATATCACCTCTACCTTTCCTCCTGCAGCTTCAATTTTCTCGATAGCCGTCTTGCTAAACTTATGAGCCTTTACAGTAACTTTTTTGCTAATATCTCCATTGCCCAATACCTTTATACCATCTTTAATTTTACCCTTGTTAACTAAACCTTCCGATAACAAAGCTTCTGGGGTTACTATGGTGTTATCTTCAAACCTATTTAAATCTTCAACGTTTATGATGGCATAGCCCTTGGAAAATATATTTGTAAAGCCACGTTTTGGTATTCTCCTTATTAATGGCATTTGGCCACCCTCAAAACCAGGCCTTGTGCCACTTCCGGATCTAGCTAACTGGCCTTTATGTCCCCTTCCAGAAGTTTTTCCATATCCTGAACCGGAACCTCTGCCAATCCTCTTACGCTTTTTAGTTGCTCCTTTAACATTTGGTCTTAGCTCATTTAATTTCATAGGTACACCTCCTCAAACAATTATTCTATTATTTCAACCATGTAGTCTACTAGATCTATCATACCTCTAATTTGAGGGGTATCTTCTTTTTCTACTACTTGGCCAATCTTTTTAAGCCCGAGGGCTTCAATTGTTTTCCTATGCTTATCTTCCTTCCCAATAGTGGATCTAATCAATTTTATTTTGATTTTAGCCATCCTATTCCCCTCCTAGCCTAATATTTCGTCTATAGTTTTGCCCCTAAGCTTGGCAACGTCTTCTACTCTCTTCAAATTCATTAAAGCTTCCATCGTTGCATTTACTACATTCCTTGGATTGTTTGAACCTAGGGATTTGGTCCTTATGTCTCTAATCCCCGCCAATTCACATACAGCACGTACAGCTCCTCCGGCAATAACCCCGGTACCCTCCTTGGATGGTTTAAGTAATACCTTTCCTGCCCCAAATTCTCCGATGATTTCATGAGGTATTGTAGTGCCAACTATTGGAACTTCTATTATGTGCTTTTTCGCATCCTGAATCGCCTTCCTAATAGCCTCCGGAACTTCAAGAGCTTTTGACATGCCTATGCCTACATGACCATTTTCATCCCCAACCACTACGAGGGCGCTAAATCTAAAATTCCTACCACCCTTTACTACTTTAGCAACACGATTTATACTAACAACCCTTTCTTTTAAATCCAAATCTTTTGGATCTACATATGAACGCTCCATCTATTTCCCTCCTTTGCCTAAAATTTAAGTCCAGATTCACGAGCCCCTTCGGCAAGTTCTTTTACTCTGCCATGATATATATATCCGCCCCTATCGAATACTACCTCGATAATATCTTTCTCCAGAGCTCTCTTGCCAACTAATTTGCCAACAAGCCTAGCTGCCTCCTTATTACGAGTCGAGGATAATTTGCCTGCCAATTCCCTATCGAGGGTTGAGGCTGCAACTAATGTTTGCCCTGCTATATCATCGATAATTTGAGCATATATATGATTGTTGCTCCTGTATACATTTAACCTTGGTTTCGCAGGAGTTCCATAAATTTTTTGCCTTGCTCTTCTATGTCTCTTGATTCTTCTTTTGTTTTTTTCAACTTTCTTTAACAAGCCTATTCACTCCCCTCTACTTACCGGTCTTGCCAACCTTGCGTCTTACATATTCATCGGAATACCTAATTCCCTTTCCTTTATATGGCTCCGGCTTTCTGAAGTCTCTAATTACCGCTGCATAATTCCCTACCTTTTGTTTATCTATACCCTTCACTATGATTTGATTTGCCTTTGGTACCTCTACCTCTATTCCTTGTGGATCTTCCAATTCTATAGGATGAGAGTACCCTAAGTTGAGGATTAGCTTCTTTCCTTGCTTCTGTGCTCTATATCCTGTACCTTGAATTTCTAAAGACTTGGAGTAGCCATTGGTTACCCCCTCTATCATATTTGCGATCAACGTTCTTGTTAAACCATGTAATGATCTTTGCCTTTTATTATCCGATGAGCGATTAACCATTATCTGGTTTTCTTCCTTTTCAATCTTCATATCAGGGCTCATTTGCTGGCCCGTTGTTCCCTTTGGCCCTTTTACTTCCACATAGTTCCTATCATCCACCTTAACTTCAACGCCGGCTGGAATCTCTATCGGTTTTAATCCTATTCTCGACATGATTGCACCTCCTGACCTAATAACTGTAGATATTGAATACTACCACACATAACAAACAACTTCTCCGCCTATTCCTTCCTTTCTTGCGTCCTTATCCGTCTTTATTCCTTTTGAAGTAGAAAGGATTGCTATTCCAAGTCCACCTAACACCCTTGGTATTTCATCGCTTTTAACATAAACCCTCAAGCCTGGCTTGGAAATTTTCTTTATTCCGCTTATCACCTTTTCATTATACTGTCCATATTTCAAATCTATTCTAATTATTCCTTGTTTCCCATCCTCAATTATATCGAATCCCTTTATAAAACCTTCATCCAATAATATCTGGGCTATTTCTTTTTTTATGTTTGAAGCAGGGATATCAACAGAATCATGCTTTGCATCATTTCCATTTCTAATTCTTGTCAGCATGTCTGCAATCGGATCTGTCATCATATTCAATTACCTCCTTCCATTGCCTATCCTACTATTACCAACTAGCCTTTCTAACCCCGGGAATTTGTCCCTTATGTGCCAACTCCCTAAAGCAAATACGGCACAGGCCATATTTTCTTAAATATCCGTGAGGTCTTCCGCATATTTTACACCTATTATACTCTCTGGTGCTAAATTTCGCCTTTCTCTTTTGCTTAGCGATCAAAGACTTCTTTGCCAAAACTTTCACTCTCCTCTCCTATTTTCTAAAGGGCATACCCATTAATTCTAGGAATACCTTCGCTTCTTCGTCCGTTTCAGCAGTTGTCACTATAACTATATCTAATCCTCTTATGCTCTCCACCATATCATAATCGATTTCTGGAAAGATTAATTGCTCTTTTATGCCCAGTGCATAATTTCCTCTTCCATCAAAAGATGAGGGTTTTAATCCCCTAAAATCCCGAACCCTCGGCAATGAAATATTTATCAGTTTATCCAGAAAATCGTACATTTTTTTTCCTCTTAAGGTTGTCTTGGTTCCTATCTTCATTCCCTCACGCAATTTGAAATTAGCTATCGATTTCTTCGCCTTAGTAACAATTGCCTTCTGTCCTGTTATCAATTCCAATTCCCTGACAGCAGACTCCAACGCCTTAGGGTTTTCTTTCGCCTCCCCTACTCCCATGTTTACTACGATCTTCTCCAACCTTGGTGCTTCCATAACATTTTTATATTGAAATCTTTCCATCAATGCCGGTACAACTTCATTTTCATATTTTTCTCTCAATCTGGAAGTCATTCCTATTACCTCCTCTCGACAACAATTATTTGTCTAATACTTCCCCACATTTTTTGCAAACCCTAACTTTCGAACCATCTTCTAAAAACTTACTTCCAACCCTAACTCCCATTTCATCTTTTTCACAATAGTACATAACCTTTGAGGCATCGATGGCCCCTTCTTGACGTATAATTCCACCTTCCTGACCTGGCCCCTGTGGTTTCATATGTTTTGTAAGCATATTTATTCCTTCAACTATTATCTTATTTTCCCTAGGATTAGATTTTAGCACTTTGCCTTTTTTGCCCTTATCTTCCCCAGAGATAACTATTACAGTATC
>DUNJ01000132.1 GCA_012839395.1 Tepidimicrobium sp. | reverse complement strand
CATTTAAGACATAAAAAAGTAGACTACAATGCTATGAGGTTAGCTAGAACTAGTATAAATCATGCTTACCAGACAGCAAGTATACAGGCATCTAACTTAAATCCATTTGTAGAAGGGATAGAGTGGCAATCAGCTTTAATACATGGCAGAACTTGTGAATTGTGTAGAGAAAGGCATGGGAAAGTATTCCCTAAAGATGATATTCCGCTAGACCACCCTAATGGGTTATGTGCTATGTTGCCTGTAATAGAAAAAAGTTTAGACCAAGTGGCAGAAGAATTGAGAAGTTGGATAGATGGAGGGGAAGACTTAAGATTAGATAAATGGTATAGTGAATATGGAGAGTATTTTATTAGGGATCTTATTACTAATAAGAGTGAAGTTGATTATGCAAAGCTTGGAAGAAAGATAGCATTTGAGAGGCAGAGAAAACAATATAATGACGGAGATATGGACTTTTATATAGACATGAATAAAAGGGAATTAAAAAGAGTTAAGAGAATATCAGAGTTTGAAGGCGTTGACAAAAAGAAGTGTGAAAGAATAAAAAGAGATATAGAACGAGCTATAGAAAAATTTGAGGATTATGAGAAACATATATTTGAAATACCAAGTGAACCAAGATATAGAACTGTAAAATATGAAGGCTTTGGGGGAATAGTTAAGGATAAGGTTTATTTTTATGAACCTATAATATATGAAGAAAAACTAGATGGAATGTATTTTGTCAATTTCAAGAGTAGAGCAAGTAAAGAGGAAAAAGAGGAAATATTAAGGCATATAGATAAAATAATTATGAAGAATAAAAGAGCCGCAGGGGTTAAAATAAAGATAGACAATACAGAGATAAAGAGGCGAAGAGCTTGTTACTATACACCCTTGGAGGATAAGGTTGTTATAGGGACAATGGATGCGCTTAACAGAGGATGGAGAGGTGGCAAGGTTATAGGGCATGAACTTGGGCATAGACCTCACTCAATGACAGATACTAGTTATGAGCATTTAGCTATATCAAAAGAAGATAAGAAAGAATGGGAAGGATTGACAGAAAAGTATTATCAAAAGTATAGGATACAAAAAGAACCGATGAAGTGGAGAAGGTTCGATTATCCTATAAACGCAGAAGATTATTATGGGGATAGGAATAAAGAACACTTTTATTCAGAAATGTGGGCAGAAGTAACAAGCGTAGTAACTTCACCAGATGACAAGTGGCATGATAGAGAAGAAGAAACAAAGAGACTGAAAGAATATTTCCCTGATTTAAAAGAATTTATGGAAAAGATATATGGTTTATAAGAAGGGGGTTTATAATGATTACTAATGATATTAGTAGAGAGTTTGTATTAGAATTAAAAGATTTGGATTTTTCTTTGCAAGAATATATTGTGTTGACGGGAGAGTTGGAGGAAGGAGAGGCGAAAAAGGTTAACAATATAAAGAATACAAAGGAAAAACTAGAAAAACTGTTTGAGATTTTAAATGAAAGGCAAAGATTGCCAGAAGAGTATAGAGGTAGGGTGGAAAATTATAAAGGATTTGAGGGGCTTGAATTAGATTTTGATATATTAATTTAAGGAAGGGTAACAATGAGAAGGGTGCATTGTGATAAGTGTAATAAAGAGTTTAAAATAAGAATAAGGACACAAAAGATAAAAGATGATATTGAGAGGGTGTATTTTATTTGTCCTAAGTGTAAAAAGGAATACACAGCCTATTATACTAATGATAAAATAAAAGACCTACAGGAGCAGATTAGGATTTTGAGGGGAGAATATAACAAGTTAAGGGGTAAGGATTTTAAGAATGGATATAAGAAGTTACAAGAGATAACAAAGCTGCAAAATAAGATAGAAAAAGAAATGGATATATTGAAAAGATTAGCTTTTTATATATAAACATTGGACACTTAAAAGGTGTCTTTTTTATTGGCCTTTTTAGTATTGTAGGCTATAAAGAACAAGACCACAGAGCAGGTGCCGACCTGTAAAAAAGGCAAGAGGGAAAGGAGAATGTAAGAATGGATTTAAAAGAGTTGTTAGGTGAAGAACTTTTTAAGCAGGTAGAGGAAAAACTAGGAGATAAGAAAATTGACATAGTAAATGATGGTAGATGGATACCTAAGGATAAATTTGATACTGTAAATACTGAAAAGAATGAATATAAAGAGCAAATAGATGATTTGAACGAGGAACTAGGCAAGCTAAAAAATAAGGTAAAAGATAATGATGATGTAACTGAAAAAATAGAGGATTTAGAAAAGGAAATAGAAAATAAGGAAAAGGAAATGAAAAAATTAAGAAAAACTAATGCAATAAAATTTGAAGTATTAAAAGCAAATCCTAGAGATGTAAACGATATATTGCCACATATAGATAGTGAAGTAGTAAAGATTGAAGATGATGAGATAGTAGGATTGAAGGAGCAGATTGAAAAGTTGAAAGAAGAAAAAGCTTACTTGTTTAAAGAGGATATGCCGCCAGGGACAGGTGGAAGTAAAGGTAATCCACCTAGAAAAGGAATAGAAACAAAAGTAGAAAATTTAAAAGACGCATTAAGCCAACATTATAAAGAGAGTTAAGGAGGAATGAAAGATGGCTATTACACTTGAAGAAGCAAAAGTAGGTATGGCAGATAAGGTTGACCAACAAGTCATAGATGAATTTAGACGAGGTTCTATGCTATTGAATAGAATGATATTTGACGACACAGTTTCCCCCGGCACAGGTGGAAGCACACTTACCTACGGGTATGTAAGGCTTAAAACTCCCGCCTTAGCAGGGTTCAGAGAAATCAATAAAGAATATCAAGCACAAGAAGCCGACAGACAGGCTTTCACAGCCACTCTTAAAATTTTTGGTGGTGCTTTTGAGATTGACCGAGTTATTGCCGAAACCAGCGGTGCAATAGATGAAGTTGGTTTCCAGCTAAACCAGAAAATCAAAGCCGCAACAAATCTATTCCACTATACCGTTATAAACGGCGATAGTGCCGTAGATGCAAAGGCCTTTGATGGCTTGGATAAAGCCCTTGTGGGTAGCTCAACGGAAATTGGCAAAGATGCGTATGTCGACCTTTCCGATTCTACAGCACTCGACACAAACTACAAAGCCTTTATGGACGACCTCGACGACTTTTTGTCAGAGCTTGACGGAAGGCCAACTTTCCTGCTTGGAAACTCAAAGCTAATGACAAAGATAAAAGCGGTAGCAAGACGGGCAGGGTATCTCACACAATCCGAAGATGCCTTTGGTAGAAAGGTAGACGCATACGACAGCATCCCATTGGTAGACCTCGAATACTACGTAGACGCAAACAAAGCCACTATTCCAACAGTGCCTATCGTTGACACCAGAAAACCCAACGGCACCGATGTAGTGACAGGCCTCACAGACCTATACGCCGTCAGACTTGGCCTTGACGGTTTTCACGGCGCAACTGTAACCGGAAACAAAATCATCAAAACCTACCTCCCCGACTTCACACAGCCCGGAGCAGTCAAAAAAGGTGAAGTTGAGATGGTGGGCGCAGTTGTATTGAAGGCAACACGGGCGGCAGGTGTTCTTAGGAACATCAAAGTAAAATAAGGAGGTAAAGCCAATGGCAAGAATATATTCTCCACACTATGGTCATAGTTGCGACTATGGCGTAGACTTTTTCTATGGAGCTGCTGCCGTGCCTGATGCAGACCTTACCACTAGGGCATGGTTTACGGCAAGAGGTTATACAGTAGTGCCCGGTTCGGATACACTTTCACCTTGGGACTATCTACCATATGAAACACTTGCGACCTTTGCCCCATATGCCGGTATAGACCCGGCAGAGATGACAAAAGCTCAATTAGTTGCGGCAATCGAAACAGCTTTAATAACACTTATGAAAATCGAAATAACAGCATTTGACGCAATCCCTGACATTGACGGAGGAACTGTAGCCGAGCCGGTGTTTGACGATGCCGCCGCAGTAAAAGCGGTATTACCTGCCTTTGTAACCGCCACATTTGAAGGCGGGGCAAAGGCGACAGTGCCGGTTGAATCTTGGGCAGACACGGACACATATAATAAAGGCGTGGCAGGTAAATACACCTTCACGGCGACACTGGGAACTATACCAACGCCTTTTGCTAATACAGCAAACTCAACGGCGACGGTAGAAGTAGTTATAGCATCATCTTAGGAGTGAGTATATTGGCAAAAATATACGCACCTAATAAAGGATATGCCGGTGTAACAGCCGGTGTATCTTTTTCAAATGGTGTCGGTGAAACAGAAGATAAGTGGCTTATACAATGGTTTAAAAATAAAGGTTATAAGGTAGTAGAGGAAAAGAAATTGGAAGAATTAACAGTAGCAGAATTAAGAAAAATGGCAGCAGAAAAAGGTATAGAAGGGTATTCCGATATGAGAAAGGCAGAATTAATTAAAACCCTTGAGGGGTGATTAAATGTTAGAAAAATTAAAAACTATGATAGATGAAGAAAATTACCCTTATTTCACAGATGAATATTTGCAGAGCAGGATTGATGAAATTGATGTAGAGTATGGTGTTACACTTGAAAGCATTGCTAAGGAATTATGTATTAGAAAAGCAGGAATTGAAGAAATGAAATTAGGAGATATTATTATACCCAGTCCTAGGGATTATTTCCTTATGCTAGCAAGTGGATATAGGAAGAGCCATACAGGGGTGGTGGTAAGAGCAGATGAACAAGAGATATTATAGGAAGTATATAGAAAAGCTTATTGCTGCAAACCCTTCTACTATCACAATCAAAAGGAAAGAAAAAATAGATGATGGGTATGGTGGGGAGATAATAGAAGATGTAGAAATAACTGAAACAATAAGGTTTTATGAAAAGAAGGCAAGAAGGGAAGTAAAATCCAATTATGGTACTACCTATGTTGGGGTAGAGGTAACAAAAATATTAGCTTTGCATGACGCAGATATAAGAGAAAAGGATACATTTGAACATGAAGGAAAGACATATAGAGTATTATTTGTAGAAAATTATTTTGACATTTGCAAACAGATTGAACTGGAAGTGGTTGCATGAGCATAAAGATAAAAAATAATTTTAATCCTAGAAATGTAGAAAGGAAAGTAAAAGCGGCTATAGGGTTGTATGGGCAAACAGCAGCAAAGAAAATGGAAAGAGATGCAAAGAGAAATGCACCTTGGCAGGATAGAACGGGGGCGGCTAGAAATAGTATTTTAGGTGATTTTGCATGGAGGAATTACAATGCAGTAATAACCTTGAGTGGGAATATGGATTATTCAGTTTATTTGGAATTAGCACATGAAAAAAAGTATGCAATATTAAAGCCTACAATAGATAAATTTACACCAGAGGTATTAAGAGGGTATCAAAGGCTGGTGAGGTAGATGTGGAAAGTTATATTTGATAAACTTAAAGAGAAAAATCTTAACCCATTTCCACCTGGACAGCATAAGGGAATTTGTGAGGAAAAATATTGCATAATAAAGGAGAATAACCAAGTGCCTTATTTTAATACGAATAGGCTAGGATACAAGCTTATAGATATAATATTGTTTGTACCTCTAAACAGTTATATACAAGTAAAACCATATGCAGTGGAAATAAGGGCAGCTATGAAGGAATTAGAAAATTTAAGAAAGACAGGGAATGAAACACCTGTTATAGTTGATGATAAAAAGGAAGCGTACACTATGAGTATTGAATATATTATCCAGAAGAAATTGGAGGGATAAAAGTGAAGAATATGAATTTACAGTTATTTGCAACAACACCAATAGAATTTCCTTTAGCAAATATAGTTAGGGTGGATATAGAAACAGAGGAAGATATACCAAAAATTTACACATTGACAGATGTCTATAGTGAAGCAGAGGCAACAGCCTATGTTAGTGAAGGAGAAGAAAAAGAGTTAAGGGTTAAGAATACTATTAAGGCACAGAATAATACCGAAGATATAGTGAAAGGCTATGACATTAGGCTATTGTCTGTATCTTTAATCCCTGAAGTATTAGCATTAATTGTGATTTAAACTATCCCATTCTCCACCATCAATTAATGCTAATACTTCAGGGATTAAAGATACAGACAATAGCCTAATGTCATAGCCTTTCACTATATCTTCGGTATTATGAAAAAGAGTTAAGGGTTAAGAAT
>DUNJ01000246.1 GCA_012839395.1 Tepidimicrobium sp. | reverse complement strand
ATTTTTGATAAAGGTGATGTAAACTGCTACTTCCTTCCTGATCCAAATAATCCAAAAAGCGGTACCCCTGAAGGAGTTTTGACCGGTCGCTTGGATCCGCCGGGCTTTGGTTCTTCCGGTGCACCAAAAATGCAGGATCGTAGAACAGTTTCTAATCAATTGATTCGCGGCGAAGTTGAGGGTCAATTGACCATTCGTAACTGCATTTTCTTGAATGGTAGTCATTTCGGTATTCAGATGGGGAATGTTGGAGGTAAATTTGACATCTATAATAATGTTTTCTTGGCTAACCGCATGGCGGCTTGTGAGATTCGTAGTATGAATAACAAACCGGGTGAAGCAACCGTTGAGTTCCACGACAATACTGTGCTCTTTGTCTGGAGACGTGACCCAATGCCAGATAGCAAAGATATGGGGTATGGCTTTAGATATATGACTGGTATTGATGCCAATGTTTATCGTAATATTTTTGGGTGTATAGATTTTGCTGGTCTAGATCGCACCTATATTGACGCAGATAAATCCAAGGAAGCTGCTCGCAAAACGTCGGCATGGGATAATCGATTTTTCAGTAATCTAGAGGCAGATTTGACGCTACCATCTGGCGGTGGTAAATTTATGCGTATTTTTGCAAGGCAGTTTGAGGATGCGGAGCAACTTATTGAATATGAAGGTAATGCAGAGATGTCTGAGGCGGAAATCAACGCCCTTGCAGCTGTGGTTGACACCCCTTATTTAGCGGGCTTTTTGAGTATGGATGGTACCGCCTCCATGGATCATAACCCGAATTCCTCCGAAAATATTTTCCGCTCGGCACTGGGCATGAATCTTCGCGGAACCTCAAGTTATACGGTATCTATGTATATGAACCAATATCCATTGGAGAAGGCTCCCGCTTTATTTGGTGCCCTCAAAGATTTTGGTGCTCAAAAACCGCCCATCTGGTAATAGCTAACAACGATGTAATGGGGGTCTAAAGACCCCCATTACTTGGTCATCGGCTGGTAGTCAAAATTGGAGGAAAGAAGGACGATAGAATGACAAAGAAGGTCGGTTTTGGTTCTTTACTGGCGTTAATGTTGCTGTTAATAACTTTCTTAACGGCGTGTACCGGTGGGGGTGGGGGGATCACTCGTGGTGATTTAAGGGGAACAATAGTGCTTAGCGGTACAGAAACGCAAATAACGACTAAAGTTGATTTAGAAATCTTGGGTCAAAAGCAAACCACAAAGACCGGTGCCTATGAATTTAAAGGTTTGCCAGCAGGATCTCATACTTTGAAAGTTACTGCAGATGGTTATCAAGATAAATCTTACCCTGTAGTCATCGTCAAAGGTGAAAGTGTTGTTCAGAACATCGAATTGGTTTTGGACACTGGTTCGGAAACATCTTTAAACATTAAGCTTTATGAGCAAGATACGGCTGAACTTATCGATAGTTCCTATATTATTTTTAGCATAAATGAAGATCCTTTTCGTTCGGGACTGGGCAATAATTTTACCCTAAATAGTCTTACGCCTGGATCAGAATTAAATCTCATAATTCGTGCTCAGGGCTATAATGATGCGACATTGGAACACCATATTGTTAAAGAAGGAGAACAAGAAAAGACGGTTTTCTTAAGCAAACAGGTAAAACCGAAGGCAAGATTAAGTGTGAACGTCTACGACAGTGTTACCTATGCAAGGCTCACGTCGGATATTGGCGGAAAGTACGGTCCAAATAATATTGAGGCCGACCTCGTTGACGGTGTTCTTGAGTTCGTAAATCTACCTGCTAATGTCGGTGCTTATGTCACAATAACGTCTGAAGGTTATATAGATTATAAAGAACAGGTGGAAACCCCCGGTATTGATCAGCGCAAAGAAATAAACGTAAATCTAGTACCCATTTCATCGCGGGGTTCCATCTCCGGAACCATCACCGATCAGATTTCAAAAAATATCGTTACAGATGAAGTCAATGTTTCCATCGCCGGAAAATCTGTAGCAGTAAGCAATGGTCAGTACACAATCACCAATATATCAACTGGGAGCCATGTTTTGAAATTAACTTCGAGGAGATATCTTGATTATAGTGTTGAAGTGACTATAATCGGCGGGGAAAATCTTACGCAGAATGTGGAAATAAAAAAGGAATTGGAAAATGTGGGTTACCATCAGGTGCCCGTGTTCACAAATCATCTTAAAAAGTTTCCCATGGGCGTAGATGATTTAAAGGAATTTGATCTAGGGGATGCTCATGGAGTGTTCCACATTAATGTTACGCCGGTCACTTACGAACAGTGGAAAAGCATATACGATTTTTATCTCCCCTTCGTTCGGAAGT
>DUNJ01000131.1 GCA_012839395.1 Tepidimicrobium sp. | reverse complement strand
CTCAGCTGGTTAGAGCGCCCGGCTCATAACCGGTAGGTCCGGGGTTCGAGTCCCTGAAGGCCCACCAATATAAAAACAGCGGACTTTGCTGAAAAAAGTCCGCTGTTTTTATATATTCTGTTCCGTTAATACATATTTAATTAGGGCGGCGAGAATATATTTAATATTTTTCATTTCGTACCTATCCTCGACCTTTAGTAATACAATGTCTCTTGGAACCACAAAGTGGGAAAAGTCCTTAAGATCTTTAAAGGCATATATATTGGCTTTATTGATAAAGGAACAACCTTTGGTAGGAGTGACCATCCCTTTATTAAATTCTAGCTCTACTATCAGAGAATCGTTCTTTCCCCAATCCATATTGAATCCATCTTCATAATGGATAATATCTACATGCTCATTTGCATTTGAAACACGGCAGTGGATTTTCAATATATCCTCTATCTCAAGAATATCTTCAATTTTAATATCTATTACATCCCCGCCAAATGGCACCCTAATACTTTTTATATCTTCTATGTATTCAAAAATCTCCATTATGTCTGCCAGATAATACAAGTCATCATAATTATGTTTTAAAATTTTATTCCTTAAAGTTTCGTTCCCGGTATTCATATAACTATAATAAAGATCTATACAATCCTTCCCCGAATATTCATCCTCTCTATATATCCCTAGCTCTTCTTCTATGGTTTTTAACTTTAAATTCTCCAGCTCTAAATAGGACTTTTGGGCCCTAATCTTTCTATATATATCAAAGGTATCCATATCCAATATATCGGTATCTATGGAATACTTCCTCGATCTATGGTAGATAAAAGGGAGATCAAAGCTATTGCCATTATAGGTAACGATTAAATCAAATCCCTTTATGATATCGTTAAGCTTTTCCAATACATACCTTTCGCCCTTCACATTATGAGCAAATATCTGCTTTAAATTCCAGTTCTGAGTTTCGTAGTTGAAAAACAATAATCCTATCAGGTAGATTTGATCATATCTTCTATTAAGGCCGGTAGTCTCTATATCTAAAAAGCATATATCTTTATTACGGAAATACCTTGTCATATCAGCTTTAGGCTCTACTATATAGTTATATACTTCCATTGATGACTCTCCTTTTTGTCTGTGATATAATAAACTTATTATATCTGATTATATATATCTCTAGAATATTTATCAAACACATAGTTGCCTATAAGAACGGCAGAAAGGGGAATTTACATGGGAAGGAAAGGTTTTGCGAAGGAAAACTTAGGTTTATTATCTGATGAGGAGTTAAGGAATAGCCTATTGGAAAATAGCGGGGATCAATTATCCATATTGACTAATATATCGTATTATCTATTTATTAAAAATAGTATAGATTTAATAGCAATTTTGAAGGATAAGGATTTTTTGGATCAGATACCGGGAAAAGTTGAGAAGGATAAAATACTGGAATACTTTGGCCATATCATGGATCTATTTGCTAGAATTAACGATCCAGATGTGGAGATTGATATTGAAAATGAAAAAGACCTCCTATTGGATCTTCGAAAAGAGTATTATGATATGTTGGAGGTTCTACAAGGATATGAGATGGAGACATTGTACATAGGGGAGCTATTGGACTATTATATCGTTAAGGCTGGGGAAGAAGAGGCTGCCAATATCAACATGAACGAATTTGAAATCTGGAGGCTAATAAACTGGATAGAGGATATACTGCATAGAAATGCAACGGATTATGAAGCGTATACCCATATAATATCTAAGACCTTAGGCCTATTGCCTTTTAGGATGAGTAAATTTAAATATTTTGATATATTACATGATACATTGATGAGAAACTTTGAAAACTATCCAGTATCGATAGCTGAAGAATGGATAGAGGAATATAAGAAGATATTTGATAACACATTACACAACAATTATGGAATAATGTTTGATGACTATTTTACTGCTATACAAGGATTTAGAAGTCGGCCTATTGAAAAGCTAGAGGCAGATCAGTTAGAGGACATAAACCAAGATATAATGGAGCTATTTTGGGATATGAGGGAGGTAAAAGGCCTTTTAATCGATATAGGGGTTAATATCAATAGGTTAATGATAATGCTCTTAAATAAGGATAGAATCTTAGATTTTAAAAAAGAGGCCGTGCAGATCTTTAAATATTGGTTAGGCGAAGTTGAAGAAACATCTATCCAATCCCTTAAGGAAGAGGTTGAAAAGGAATGGGATAGATGGGATGAGAAGTTGGTAATAAATTCAGATAGACTAGCGGCTCTTCATGGGGAATTATCCAATAGGGAAGGCCCCCTTAGTTCGGATTTGTCTCAAAAGCTATCACCCACCAGAGAGACATTAATTTACTATAACGATACCGTATTTAGTAAATATGAAATGCTATTTCCGCAATCGGAAGACAGGATAACTCAGGATTACTTGGAACAGCTGGTAGATAGTTTAATTCAATATATAGATAGAAGTGTTGCAAACATGGGAAATATAGAAAGAAAGATAAGGATGAGAAGGCTGCTATCGGTTCCAGAGCTTCCCTTTAAAAACTTAGATGAATTTTTAACCCATGTGGAGCACTCTCTAGATGAGAGGATTGTGCCTAAAGGTGAGATACTATATTCTATGGAGATGTTGACCAACTGGTTAGATGAATTTGAAGGGGAAAACTAATTGGGATAAGACTTAGAGGATGGATTTAAAAGATTCATCCTCTATTTTTTTACTTTCTAATATATCCCATCCCTTTTGGCAATAATATACTAGGATAGAATTGGAGGGATAGTATGAAGGATAAAGTGGGCATACCTAGAGGTATGTTCTATTATGATTATTACATTTTATGGGAAAACTTTTTTAACAACTTGGGGGTGGAGATAGTATTATCGCCGGAGACCAACAAGGATATATTGGATAAGGGGGTTCATGCCTGTGTAGATGAAGCTTGCCTGCCGGTAAAGGTGTTCCATGGCCATGTAGATTATCTAAAAGATAGGGTGGATTATATTTTCATCCCTAAATTTATAAGCGTCTACAGGAGGGAATATTGCTGCCCAAAGCATCTAGGTTTGCCGGATATGGTAAGGCATAGCATGAAAGGGCTACCTGAGCTCATCAAGCCCAAGGTAGATCTTAAGAAATCCAATAGGGATATGAAGAGGGCCATAATCCATACGGGGAAATATTTCAATAAAAGTGCAGGAGCTGCAATAAAGGCATTTAACAAAGCCCAAAATCGATTTCAACGTTATATGGAGTCGATTCGTCAAGGAGCAATGCCCATCCATGGCATAAAATATGATGAATATAACCCATCTCAGATTTTGCTATTGGGTCATTCCTATAACATCTACGACCGATATATAAATATGGGGATAGTCGATAAATTAAGGGCAAATGATGCTGGAGTTATTACCGTGGAAATGTTGGATACCCATACTATGAGAAAGCATACATCCGGGTTATCCAAGAGGATCTTTTGGACTCATGGACAGAGGATAGTTGGAGGAGCCTTTGCATTGATGGATGAGGGGCTTATAGATGGAATAATATATATATCGTCCTTTGGATGTGGAATGGATTCGGTACTCATGGAATTGACTGAAAGAAGGGCAAAGAAATTGGGCATACCCTTCACCATATTAACCATAGATGAACAGACCGGGGAGGCGGGAATAAATACGAGGATAGAGGCCTTCCTAGATATGTTGAAATGGAGGAGTAAAGATGAAGATAACCTTCCCACACATGGGGAATATATACATAGCAGGTAAAGCTTTTTTGGAGGCATTAGGCCAGGAGGTAATCCCTCCCCCTAGGTGTAGCAGGAGGACGCTGGAATTGGGAATTAAGCATTCGCCGGAGACAATATGCCTACCCTTAAAGATAATGATAGGCAATTTTATAGAGAGCATAGAGAAGGGAGCAGACACTATTCTATTGGTAGGTAGCTGTGGTCCTTGTCGATTTGGTTTTTATTCCATACTTGAGGAGGGCATCCTAAGGGATCTTGGATACGATGTAGAGTTCATAGTATATGAGCCAATAGGGGAAGGGATAAATAAGTTGAAGGAAAATGTATTTAAAACATTGAATATCACCAACATTGGAGAGGTATTGAAAGCGGCTAGGCTAGGCTGGAGGTTGATCCATAAGGCGGACCAAATTACCGAGCTGGCGAACGAGACCAGGGCCTATGCTAAGGATAGCTCCAGGGTGGATTTGATCATCAACAATTATCACAGAAAGGTGGAACAGGTCTTTGGAGAAGAGGAGATGATGGATCTTATGGATAAAACCATCAATTCCTTAAACAAGGTGGAGAGAAAGAAAAATTATGAGCCTATTAGAATAGGGCTGATTGGTGAAATATATACATTGATAGAGCCCTTTGTGAACTTTGATATAGAGAGGAGATTGGGACATATGGGGGTATTGGTGGAAAAATCGTTGACCCCAACCATTTGGTTGGACCACCATGTATTGAAATTTCCATTTGGCTCAAGGAATGAGAAGGAAAAGCATAGGCTTGCAAGGCCCTATTTGAAAACATTGGTAGGTGGACATGGAAGGGAAACGGTAGGTGCAGCTATTGGATATGAAAAAAGGGGATTTGATGGGGCCATTCAGCTTCTACCATTAAATTGTATGCCTGAAATAGTAGCAAAGCCCATATTAAACAGGATAAATAGGGATTTGGAATTTCCAATTATGACTCTGATATTGGATGAAATGACAGGGGAAGCTGGTTTTATTACTAGGTTAGAGGCCTTTGTGGATTTGCTGAATAGAAGAAGGGAGGAAGATTCAGTTGTCTAGGTACTATATGGGGATAGATGTGGGTTCCGTTAGCACCAATATAATATTGATGGATGAAAACAAGGATATCCACTATAAAAAGTATATGAGAACCTTAGGCAAGCCTATCGATATGTTAAAGGAAGGCATTGGGGAGATGGAGAGGGACTTAAAGAAAGTAGAGATAGCAGGGGTTGGGGTGACTGGAAGTGGCAGGTATTTGGCGGATATAATAGTGGGAGCAGATATAGTCAAAAATGAGATCACAGCCCATGCTGTAGCAGGGTTGAACTTCATACCAGAGGTGAAGACCATAATAGAGATTGGGGGGCAGGATTCGAAAATAATAATACTACGTGATAGGATAGTGGTGGATTTCGCTATGAACACCGTGTGTGCTGCCGGAACCGGATCTTTTTTGGATAGGCAGGCAATTAGGTTGGGAATAGATATAGATGAATTTGGAAGTCTTGCATTGCAATCCAATAATTCAGTTAGAATAGCCGGAAGATGTGCTGTATTTGCTGAATCCGATATGATACATAAGCAGCAATTGGGACATAATCAATCGGATATAGCCAGGGGTTTATGTGAGGCATTGGTTAGAAACTATTTGAACAATGTGGGAAAGGGAAAAGAGATATTAGCTCCAATTATGTTTCAGGGTGGGGTGGCCGCAAATGTGGGGATAAAGGCGGCCTTTGAAGAAGCCTTAGGACAAAAGGTGTATATACCAAAGGATTATGATGTTATGGGGGCCATTGGAGTAGCCATACTTGCTAAAGAGGAGGTAAAAAAGAAGGGCAGAAGCAACTTTAAAGGAACCTCTATCCACAATGTGGATTATAAGGTAAGTGGCTTTGAATGCGATGGTTGCTCCAATGTCTGTGAGGTGGTTGAAATACGGGAAGATGGTAGACTTCTAGCCAGATATGGGGATAAATGTGGTAAATGGTCCAATTCCATAGATAAAGACAATATAAAATTAGCATAACCTTAAGCTTTTAGCTTAGGGTTTTTATGTTATAATGAGATTATCGCAATTTATAAAAAGGGTGATTACGTTGTATAAAGAAAGTGCTGTTAGGGGGTTTCAAAAAGGGATTAGAACTCTATGGGGGCTAGCTAAGATCGTAATACCGGTCTACTTCATAGTGACCTTTTTAGGCTATACCCCTATATTGGATATAGTATCTGGCCTATTTGAACCTGTGATGAATATAGTTGGACTTCCCGGGGAGGCTTCCCTTTCCCTAGTTTTGGGAAATGTAGTAAATATATATGCAGGAGTAGGTGCTATGGCGACTATGGCCTTAACTGGAAAGCAGGCTACAATATTGGCTATCATGCTATCCTTTTCCCATAGCTTATTATTGGAATCAGCAGTAGCCAACAAGGCCGGGGTAGGATTGGGACTGGTAGTATTTATAAGGGTAGGACTTGCCCTATTATCGGGAATAGTTCTCAATATAATATTGTAGGGGGGAATATATGGATTTTGTGGCTTACTTAAAAGAAAGCTTTACAGGCAGTATGAGTTCCGTATTGACTATGGGGGCAATAATAATCCCTCTTATGGTGGTAATGGAGATACTAAAAGATACTAAGGTATTGGAGAGGTTTTCAAGTAAATTGAATCCTATAGCTAAGTTTTTCAATATATCCAACGAATCCATCTTCCCTCTCCTTATAGGAATTATATTTGGATTAGCCTATGGGGCTGGGATAATTATAGATAGTACGGAGGAGGGCAATTTAAGCAAGAGGGACCTATATGTATTGGTAATATTTTTATTGGCCTGTCATGCAATCTTTGAAGATACCTTAATATTTGCAGCGGTAGGTGCTAATTTGTGGTTGATATTCATAATAAGGCTAATAGTAGCAATAATTATAAGCTATTTTGCAGCTAGAATCATAGATAAAAGGCAATTAGTTGAAGAAGACTAAAACAAGCGTCCAATATTGGACGCTTGCCCTTAATCCTCTTCGTATTCATCTAAATCTTCATCATCTTCCAAGGACAGAAGTGGACGTGGCCTTGGTTTTGCGGGTATACCGGTGCTAGCCTCATCTATCTGTTCTGGGAACAGCTTAGGGAAGGTGGTGCAAATTGGAGATATTATCGGTGATAACTCTGGGAACCCCGTCGACAAGACACAAAGCTGTACCGGAACTACTATCTTTTTCTCACAGCTTAAGCAAAGTGCAATTATAAGGTCTCCTACTACTTTACCTGTTTCAGGACATATCCTTAAATCCCTGGTGATGCTATTAGTTGCTAATCTGCTTTCACAGGTGATATTGCAAAATTCAGCAAACCTTGGGAAGAATGCAGAATCGAATACCGATGGTACACATAATTCAAAGAAATTGGTCAATACGATAGGATTAGCCGAAGTTCCAATGGGGACATTGGCCTCTAGGGTAACAGTACTTCTCCTATTGCGGGAATCCAATACAACTACATCTATTTCGACAACAACATTACCGGTAATCTTTAATGTTTGGGTGCCAAAAACAGGCGTTCCCCTGTTTTTCTTATCACATTCCTTGGTGTCTGCATAAATTATCTTTTCGGTTTTAACTCCATCAGGTCCTATTACCTCTATATCTCTACCTTTTCCGTCTTTGAGGAATTGTCCTCCGGAGAGATCTGTCTTTGGCTTAACGGTTAAATTGCGAGGATCAAATATATTGGAAGGATTATAGAATTTTCTACACCTAACCTTCAATACCTTTACTATTCTAGAATTGGATCTTAATTTAGGTTTAAATACCTGATCTGTTACGGTATTTATAGCTTGCAAATTGACCAATATAGCATCATAGACTTTTTGTGTAAATATGGGTTCAGATTTTACATTTCTTAAGGTACCGTCAAATTCACAACCTGTCTCTCCTACACAACATCTATCGCTTATGCTCAAGCTTATTCCATCAGGTTTTATATCTGAATGCATTATAATACTCCTCCTTTCAATGATCAGAGATCGTACATCTCATTTTTATTATATTCCAAGCTATCTTTAGTGTTACAGCTTATAAGGGGAATATTTTTGTTATCCACACAATATCTATCTATAGAGGTGATCATATGGCCTATTTTAATGAGAAACTATATTTGACCATCAGTTCTATAGATGATATTAGCTTATTTAGGAGGATTGATAACCATATAATAAGATACCGATTGAATACTACTGAGTATGAATCCAATTTTAATACCATATCTGAAGATATATTGGGGGAATTTAGTGTTACAATCGATAAATGGGATATTATCTATTTAGTATATCAGGATACATCCTTCAACCTAATCCTATTGCTATTGGATGGAGATGAAATAAAATCTATAAAATTAACGGAGGATCCCATTCCCGAGATATATTATTTGAATATATCAATGTGTGAGGGTATACCCCATATATTCTACTTCGTATCTACTTCTAAGGGAGATGGGAAATATAAGCTTTACCACCACAACTATGATGGGCGATATTGGAACACCTATATAGTGGACGATATAAGGGTTGGAAAGCTATTAAATCCTATGAAGGTGTTTAATAGAGATGGAAAGCTGATTATCGCCTATTATAATGGTGAGGAATATCATATTCTTTTATATATATCTG
>DUNJ01000011.1 GCA_012839395.1 Tepidimicrobium sp. | reverse complement strand
TGGAAGGGGTGGAGGAATGACCACTAGACCAAGCTATATAAGGCTGTTGGAAGATGGAATATTATTGGAAAGGGTGGAAAGGGCTAAGGAACATCATCTATGGGGGCATAGATTGCAATTCGATATATGTTCCTTAGCCCTTTCCACCCTTTCCAATAATATTCCATCTTCCAACAGCCTTATATAGCTTGGTCTAGTGGTCATTCCTCCACCCCTTCCATCAATGTATTAGCGGGCTATTGTATCCGGTTTCTTATCTCTATTGTTCTTGAAATAATATCCTACTCCCCATTTGGTATGAATATATTGAGCTTTTTTGGGCTCATCTTCTATCTTCTCCCTAAGCCTTCTCACGTGGACATCCACAGTCCTTAGATCACCAAAATATTCATAGCCCCATAGCTTCTCTAAAAGCTCCTCCCTGGTGAATACCCTATCTGGATTGGTTATCAGTAGGTAGAATAGGTCGAATTCCCTTCCAGTTAGATCTATATGCTTCCCATTAATGGTTAGGCTCCTGCCTAACGGGTTGATGGTGAAATTATCTATGGTTATGGCCTGATCTTTCGGCTGGGTAATCTTCATGTTGGCCCTTCTAAGTATGGCCTTAATCCTAGCCTTTAACTCCAATATATTGAAGGGCACCGTTACATAATCATCGGCTCCATATTCAAACGCCAATATTTTACTGACCACTTCACCCTTTTCAGTCAATACTATCATAGGGGATTGGGAATATTCCCTTATGACTTCACAGGTGGACAGTCCATTTCCATCGGGGAGCAGTATATCTAAGATGATCAATTCGTAATCGTTTTCCTTCAATTTAGCTATACATTCCTCCAATGTGGAAACAGGATCCACGTCATATTCATCCTGTTTCAAACTGTATACCAATCCCCTTCTAAGAGATTCATCCCTATTTACTACTAATACCTTAGTATCCATAATACATCCCCTCAAATCCAGCAGGGGCCTACTGCCTATCCCCTGCCAATTTCCTTCTATCTCCATCCCTTATAGTTATCTTTAAGTTATCGAAATGCTCTAATAATCCTAACGCTATTCTCCTATTGCTATCCAATAGGTCCCTATACTCTCCAATTCGAATGGATCCGCTCCTATATAGATATTCCTTTAGCATATCCAAAGCTTTATGGTAGTGATCCTTATGGAGGTATAGATTTTCATTTAGCTTTACTATATCCCCCCTGTTTACAAGGGAGTTAAACACCTCATATATTTCCTGCTTTTCATATTGAAGTTCCTCTGAGACCTCCTCCAACTTGGGAGGCACAAATTTAGCATCTTTATATAGTTGATTTATTTCATCCTTTATTTTGGTCTGTAGATCATCATATTCTATTTCAAAACCGCTCAATAATATGTTTTCCATGCGCTGTTCTATATGTCCTTGTTCTATTAAAAGGTCTATAAACCGCTCTCCTACCCCTGGATTGGCATCCCCTAAAAATCTGCTTCGAATCTCCTCCTTGGCTATTCCCATCCTTAGCGGGTATTTATCGTGAAATTTATCTAACTCCTCAAGTATGGATTTCTTAAGCTTTTCAAAGTAATCCATATGGATTACGTATATATCCTTGGTTAGCTGAAATAGTATCACCTTGTTTTGGGCTGCTAAGCTCTCCACTTCCTCCTGCACATTCTCTTCCAGCATAGCAGTGGATTTGGATATCTCTTTAATACTTGGGAAATCCCTGCTATTGTCTAATACTATCCTCTCTATTATATCGATAGGTCTGCCTTCTGCCTTTATTTTAAGCTCCTCTATAGCCTCTTCGTCAAATCGCTTTTTCTTAGCGGGATTTGGTTCCAGTATATCTCCGCCTCCTATTGTAAACATGGGGGAGTAGAATCGAACTATAAATTTATCCCCTCTTTTGGCTACCACCTTTTCCTCCAACCTCAGCTGGGCAAACCCTTCTTCCCCTGGATTCAATACCTCCTTATCCAGTAGCACTAGCCTGCAGAGGACTTCTGCTGATCCTATATAGAGCCTCAACCTAGTCCTATTCTCTATGGGCCTATCCAAATCCTCTATAAGCTTAAGCCTTACATCTAGCATTAAGGTCTCCTTCATGGAGTTTTTAGGGGCGATGACATCCCCTCTATCTATGTCCTCCTTCTTAAGCCCCGCAATATTGATGGCAACCCTTTGGCCAGCATAGGCTACCTCCCTATCCTCATCATGAACCTGTAGGGATCTTATCCTTCCAAGCCTGCCCTTGGGGAATACTTCCACTTCTTCCCCTGTGGAAAAGCTTCCCGATAAGAGGGTACCGGTAACTATGGTGCCAAAGCCGGTGATGGTAAATACCCTATCCACCGGAAGCCTAGGCATATCGTCCACATCCCTATCCTCTATCTTAAGGGCTAATTCATCTATTAGGCTGGCTACCCTATCTATACCTATTCCCTTGGTGGAGGATACCGGCAGTATTGGAGAGTTCTCCAGGAAGGTTCCCTGAACATTTTCCCGCACGTCCTCCTGGACCAACTCCAGCCATTCCTCCTCCACTAAATCCGATTTGGTAAGCACTATGAATCCCTTTTCTATTCCTAGCATGTTTAATATGGCCAAATGTTCCCTGGTTTGAGGCATAACCCCTTCATCGGCAGCTACTACCAGTAGCACTATATCCATGCCCATTACCCCAGCCAGCATATTCTTTACAAACCGTTCGTGGCCGGGAACATCTACTATTCCTGCCCTTCTACCGCTGGGAAGATCGAAGTAGGTAAATCCCAGTTCTATGGATATTCCCCTTTCCTTTTCCTCGGCCAGCCTATCGGTGCTCCTTCCGGTCATGGCCTCTATAAGGGTGGTCTTTCCATGGTCTATATGTCCAGCAGTCCCTATTATTATATGCTTCATGTAACAATTCCTCCTATTTTACCCACGCTATATTTCAACCCTTCCGCTATTATTTTATATTCCTCTTCTCTAACGGTTCTTAGATCAATATATAGATCATCTCTATATACCCGCGCGATTATGGGGATTTTAAACTCCCTAAGCCCCCTCTCCAATTCTGAAATACCTATGGTTTCGGAAGATATCCTTATACATTTGGTAGGAAGCTTTTCAAGAGGTAAGGAACCACCTCCCACTTGGGAGTAATCGTCCACTATGTTTAGATTTAGTCCTTTGTATTCCATAGCGTTAATAAGTATATCATATAATCTTTGGGCCTTTTTCCCTATCTCATCCACGGTCAAGGATAGCATATTGAGGGTTGGTATGTTTTTTACAGCGGTTTCCTCATCTAGATAGAGCCTAAGGGTGGCCTCCAATGCGGATATGGTAAACTTATCCACCCTAAATGCCCTGGTCAAGGGATTTTTCTTCATAGCCTCTATATATTCCCTCTTACCCACTATTATACCAGCTTGAGGCCCTCCCAATAGCTTATCTCCGCTAAAGGTTACCACATCTACCCCGCTAGCTATGGAATCCTGCACGGTAGGTTCATATTCCAATCCATACTTGGATAGATCCACCAAAACCCCACTTCCCAAATCCTCTACCAGTGGTATATCATATTTTGAACTCAACGGGGAAAGCTCCTCCGCCGACACCGAGGAGGTGAACCCCAATATCCGGTAGTTGCTGGTATGAACCTTCAACAGGACCTTGGTATCCTCTGTGATTGCCCTTTCAAAGTCTTCTAAGTGGGTCTTGTTTGTGGTCCCAACCGACACCAGGCGGGCACCGCTCTGTTCCATAACATCTGGAATCCTAAAGGATCCTCCTATCTCTATTAGCTCTCCCCTGGATACTATTACCTCCTTATCCTTAGCTAATGTACTCAACACCAGCATAACCGCTGCTGCATTGTTATTTACTACCATTGCAGCTTCTCCCCCGGTTATTTTAACTAGTATATCTTCTAGATGGCTATATCTAGAGCCCCTTATACCCTTTTCCAAGTCGTACTCCAAATTGGAATAGTTCATGGCTATATCCTCTATATTCTCCATCACCTTCTCCCCTATGAGGGAGCGGCCTATGTTGGTGTGAATAACGGTTCCGGTGGCGTTTACAACCCTCCTAAGCTTTGGTAGGTCCTTATTATGGGCCCTATCCACCACTGATTTAACTAGGTTATTTTTCCTATCCAATACCTGTTCCCTATTTAAAGATAATCTTCCTATATCCCTTCTCAATATATCCAATTCTTCCCTTATGGAGTCTACCACCAGCCTTCTGGGGATGGAGGCTAAGAGCCTTTTTATATCCACCTCTTCCAGCAGTTCATCCACCTTGGGAAGTAATCTATATAGATTTCTATTGTCAGTCATATTTTCACCTCTATGTTATTCCACTATTAGGTAATGATCCTCCCTATCCGTTATCTCTCCTATAATAGCATAGGCCGTCGGAATGTTTTCAAGCTCCTGAAATAGCCTATCGGCCTCTTCTTCGGAAACGGATATTAAAAGCCCTCCTGATGTTTGAGGATCGAACAGTATGTCCGTTATCTCCTGGGATATTCCTTCTCTAAATTTAACCCCATTTCCTACATGCTCCCTATTGGTATAGGCTCCTGCAGGGACCAAGCCCATCCTTGCATATTCCAATGCATTTTTGAGCAATGGAATCTTCTTATGATCTATCCTTATGCTGACGGAGCTACCCTCTGCCATCTCTAAAGCATGACCCAATAGCCCAAACCCAGTTACATCTGTAACTCCATTTACATCCACCTTGTCTATGGCCTCCTTGGCATATCGGTTCAATGTGCTCATAACCTTAACCGCCTCATCATAGGAGGCCTTATCGGCCAATCCTCCCTTTATGGCGGTGTTTATTATGCCCGAACCCAATGGCTTGGTCAATATAAGCCGATCTCCAACCTTAGCTCCATTGTTGGTTAGCAC
The DNA here is from genome assembly GCA_012839395.1 of Tepidimicrobium sp. Taxonomy (GTDB): domain Bacteria; phylum Bacillota; class Clostridia; order Tissierellales; family Tepidimicrobiaceae; genus DUNJ01. Next base: position 2,626 of record DUNJ01000011.1, on the reverse strand, counting down.
CTTATTTGGATGTACAAAACCGGATACGGATAGCCCATATTTAGGCTCATCGTCTTCTATGGTGTGTCCACCTACTAATAAGGCCCCGGCCTCCTCCACCTTAGCCTGGCCTCCCTTCAATATCTGAGCCAATATATCTGGCTCTAAACAATCGGGGAAGCATACTATATTCATGGCAAGCCTTGGTTCTCCTCCCATTGCATATACATCGCTTAGGGAGTTGGCAGCAGCTATTTGTCCAAATGTATAGGGATCATCCACTATTGGGGTGAAAAAATCCAAAGTCTGTATCAGGGCTAAATCTTCACTTATCCTATATACCGCTGCATCATCCGAGGTATTTAACCCCACTATCAATCTATCATCCTCTATTGTTGGTAGTTGGCGCAAGACCTGCGCCAGTATATCGGGACCGATCTTGGCAGCTCATCCAGAGCTCTTGGTTAATTGAGTTAATCTAATATCCATTTATCTCACTCCTTATCTTACTGTAATCAATTCCCTAATGGCCTCAAATTTCTTCTCCCCTATACCCGATACGTTCTTTATATCGTCGATAACCTTAAATGGATTTTCCTCCCTATAATCTAGAATCTTTCCAGCCGTTACCTCTCCTATACCCGGTAATGTCATCAATTCCTCTTTTGTAGCTGTATTTATATCGATTTTTGGGCTAGAGTCTTCTGAACCTTGAGGACTTATAGAACTTTCAACCTCTATGGGAAGCTCCTCCTCCCCTATTGCAGGTATATATATCTTCTCCTCATCCACTAATTTTTTCGCTAGATTTATTCTATCCAAGTCAGCGTCCTTTTTCAATCCTCCAGCCAAATTTACCGCATCTATTACCCGATCTCCTAGTTCCAGCTCCACCAAGCCCGGGTTGTGGACCTGTCCGCTTATATGTACCATTATAGGTCCTTCTTCCTGATTTTCCTCCTCTGCCTCTTCCACACTCGAATCCAATTCCATATCCGGCATCATATCGTCTGCATCTACATCCTCCCTATTGAAGAGCTTAAATATTGATATTATGGCTATTATAAGCACTAGGGATAGTATTATAAGCTGATCCCTCCTAGTAAAAGAGCTCATATTATCATCCTTTCTTAAGAGAGTTCATATGACTAAATATTCTATTTTTAAATGGAAAATCCTCTTTTTTGATAAAAAATATATACATCCTATTACAAAATAGTTACATTTCTGATATACTTTAATGGAATTAATTTTTATGCCATTGGAAACTGGGAGGGATTTTATTTGAAACGAATTGTATCAATCATTCTAGTACTACTATTTCTTACACACAATATATCCTTTGCAAATGATCTAAGTCTCTCTGGAGAGGTAGCTGTTTTGGTGGATGGGGATACGGGACAGGTCTTATTTGGTAAAAGTCCTCACAAGGGAGCCTATCCGGCAAGTACCACTAAGATAATGACCGGTATATTGGCAATAGAGCTAGGCGATATGGAGGATACGGTAGTGATAGACGATGAGGTGGTTCAGCTAACCGATGGAAGTCATATAGCGTTGGAACCAGGAGAAAGGTTGAATTTTGAGGATCTGGTATATGCTCTTATGATTCAATCTGCCAATGACGCCGCCCTAGCTATTGCAAAACATATTTCCGGAGATATAGATGAATTTGTAAAGCTTATGAATAAAAAAGCTATAGAGATTGGGGCATTGAATACCCATTTCGTTAATCCCAACGGACTGCCACATGATGAGCATATTACCACCGCATATGATCTAACGCTGATCGCTAGGTATGCTATGAAGAATCCTAAGTTTAGGGAGATAGTATCCAAGTACAACTATGAAATACCTAAAACCAATAAGAAGGATGAGGATAGGTATTTAAGCTCCAATAATAGGCTTCTGTATAGCAATAGCTTGATAGATGTGGATGGAGAGAGGGTTCCTATTAAATACGAGGGAGTTACCGGTATAAAGACAGGATATACTAGAGCAGCTCAAAACTGTTTGGTTGCCTCTGCTACTAGGGGTGATCGAAATCTAATTGCAGTTGTGTTGAAGGCAGAAGGTAGACAGGTGTATTCAGATATCCATAAGCTATTCAACCATGGATTTGACGATTTTGATAGGGTTAATATAGCGGCCAAGGGGGATGTGGTGGAGAATATAGAGGTGTTGAATGGGACAAGCCCCATGATTGCCGGAATTATAGGGGAAGATGTTTCAGCATATGTTCCTAAGGGTACCCCGCAAGATATAGAAAGGGTTGTAAACTTTAATCAATCCATAGAAGCCCCCATAGAAAAGGGACAAGCGCTGGGGACAGTGGAGTATTACATAGGGGATGAATTGATAGCCGAATCCAATATAGTATCTACATTGGATGTCGATAAAAAGATAAGTGCTAAGATAGAGGATAAGCTGCCTAAGAAAAGGTATGGATTTGCCCTATTGTTTATCATCCTGATCTTGGCCAGAATGCATGTGGTAAGAACTCGGCGCAAGCGTAGAAGGAGATCCGTATATAGGATGAATTTATATAGATAAAAAAGCTTTGCCTAAGGCAAAGCTTTTCAGACTGAAGACAAAGTATAAATTTTTTATAAAAAAGCAGAAAATCCTTGAAAGCAAAAAGGATTTT
>DUNJ01000010.1 GCA_012839395.1 Tepidimicrobium sp. | reverse complement strand
TTAAAGCCCGATTCAATGGAAATATTGGATTCCATATCAGAAATATTGAATATGGATGAATTTAAAGAAAGGTTGATAAAGGTAGAAGGACATACGGATACCGATCCGATCCTGTATACAAGTGAGTTCCCTACTAATTGGGAACTATCATCGACAAGGTCCAGTAATGTATTGAGGTATTTGGTAGAAAAGCGTGGAATTGAAGGAAATAGGATTTCTTTGTCCGGGTATAGCTATTATAGGCCTATTGCCCCAAACGATACACCGGAAAACAAGGCAAAAAATAGGAGAGTGGATATAGTTATATTGGGATCTTCCTATGAAGATATTGAACCATAGTAGAGGGAATGGAGTGATAATAAGGTGAGCAGGGGTTTAATGATAAGGATTTTATTGATATTAGTGATAATTATTGCAGTAACAGGGATTGTAATTGGTATAATGTTCTACAGGAACAACCCTAAAGAATTGAGTAAGAGCAAAAAGGAAACCTATAATCTAACATTGCAGGATATGTATTGCAATATAAAGGAGAGTAGAAAGATAGCCAAGGTAAGGATAACCATTGAAACTAATGAACAAAAGACCCTAGATTTAATAGAAGGTAAGCAATTTTTGATAAGGGATGATATAAATAAAATTATAAGGAATAAAACTGAAGAGGAATTGCAGGGCAAGGAAGGTCATGTTGCATTACAGAAAGAAATAAGGGAAAGCTTAAACAAACTATTTGATAAGGGAAATATTACAAATATATATTTTGATGATTTGATTATACAGTAATAGGCGGAGGTGGAGGCAGTTGTCCGAGGTATTATCACAAAATGAAATTGACTCCCTACTTCAAGCACTTAGTTCAGGAGAGGTAGATGTTCAGGAAATCAAAGAGGTGGAAAGTTCGAAAAAGGTCAGGGTATATGATTTTAAAAATCCGCAAAAAATAGCTAAAGACCAGTTAAGAACTTTGGAGATAATACATGAAAACTTAGGAAGGTTATTTCAGACGTTTTTATCGGGTTATTTAAGAGCTCCAGTTAAAATATCTATTCTAACTGTAGACCAATTTGCTTATAGCGAATTTAGCAATGCAATTTCCAATCCAGCTTTTTTAAACGTTGTAGAGTTTCGTCCTTTAAATGGACAAATCCTTATCGACATATCGACTAATATAGTATATACGATAATAGATAGGCTTCTCGGTGGAGATGGCGTTGAAAGTCAGGCCATGAGAACTTTTACAGAAATAGAGCTATCCCTCCTGGAGGGAATGATGGATAAGGTAATGCCTATTATACAGGAGGCCTGGGAAAATGTAATCGATCTGGAGCCTTATTTGGATAAAATTGAGACCAATCCTCAGTTTGCGCAGATAGTGCCTCCGAATGAAACTATTGCCTTGATAACCATGAGCATAGAAGTAGGTCCTACTGAAGGGATGTTAAATGTATGTATTCCTTACCTTGTTATTGAGCCTATATTGGACAAACTAAGTACAAAATATTGGTTTTCGACCGATCAACGGGAACTATCCGAGGATGAATTGTTGGCTATTAGAAAGAGGATGTTGAATACAATGGTGCCAGTTAGGGTGGAGTTAGGATCTACCATGTTAAAGATCAACGATGTTTTAAGCTTACAAAAAGGCGATGTGATCAGGCTTGATGCTAGTACTGATGGGGTTGCTAAGGTGAAGGTAGGCTCGCATGTAAAATTTCTTGGTACCATTGGAACTGTGAAAAACAAGATGGC
>DUNJ01000009.1 GCA_012839395.1 Tepidimicrobium sp. | reverse complement strand
CGCTCACTGGTTTCCTTCTCCAAGGAACCCACTCGTTCCTCTAAGGAATTAAAGCGTTTGCTGGTTTCCCTCTCCAAGGAACCCATTCGTTCCTCTAAGGAATTAAAGCGTTTGCTGGTTTCCCTCTCCAAGGAGCCCACCCGTTCCTCTAAGGAATTAAAGCGCTCACTGGTTTCCCTTCTAAAATCATGCATTTCGTCCCTAAATCCAATTAATCCCTCTTGTATCCTCTCCAAAAATTCCCTTGTTTCCCTATCCATATCTTCACCACCTAGGTTGATATAGCCGCTTATCTATTATTTATATAATATTATAATTGATCCAATTTCCCAAATCAAGGTTCATAATTCCTACATTCATCATAGGGTATATGACTATTTCTTATAATTGCCGATATAAAACAGGGGCTAGCAAAGCTAGCCCTAATTTAAGCCTTAAACCAATTAGATTAACCCCTTCTCTTTTCAAGCATTTCTTTGGATTTTTCCACTATGTTTTCCACGCTTAACCCATATTTATCCAACAATTCATTTCCATCTCCGGATTCCCCAAATACATCCATAGCGCCAATCCTTTCCACATAGGTTGGAGCATCTTTAGCTACTACCTCTGCTACGGCGCTTCCCAGCCCGCCTATTATGCTATGCTCCTCTACTGTAATTATCCCCTTAGTCTCCTTGGCGGCCTTTATTATGATCTCCTCATCTATTGGCTTTATGGTGGATATATTGATTACCCTTGCCGATATACCTTCCTTAGATAGCTTTTCCGCAGCATTTAACGCCCTTTCCACCATTATACCAGTGGCTATAATGGTTACATCCTCACCTTCTACCAATTCTACACCTTTTCCTATCTCAAATCTATAATCCCCGTCGAATATAATCGGTACGCCAGATCTACCTAGTCTTATATATACTGGACCATCATGTTTTGCTGCTTCATATATACACTGCTTAGCCTCCACTCCATCGGCCGGGCTCAGTACCACCATATTGGGAAGGGATCTCATCAGGCTTATATCTTCCAATGCCTGGTGGCTAGCTCCATCTTCCCCAACACTTAACCCCGCATGGGTAGCCGCTATCTTCACATTTAGGTTAGGATAGCATATGGAGTTCCTTATGATCTCATAGGCCCTCCCCGTTGCAAATACTGCAAAGGTGCTGGCAAAAGGCACCTTTCCCGCTGCAGCCAATCCCGCAGCCGTTCCCATTAAATTTTGTTCCGCTATCCCTACATTGAAGAATCGCTGTGGATATTCCTTGCCAAATATGGCGGTCTTGGTGGAACCGGAAAGATCTGCATCCAATACCACTATGTTTTCATCTATTCCACCTATTTCCTTTAATGCCTCCCCATAGGCATCCCTTGTTGCCATCATATTAGCCATCTATGCCACCTCCTAATTCCCCTAAAGCCTTCTCCGTTTCTTCTTTTGAAGGCGCCTTTCCATGCCATCCAAATTCATCTTCCATATAGGACACCCCTTTGCCCTTTATGGTTTTAGCTATTATAATACTGGGTTTCCCCTTGGTATCCTTGGCCTTTTCAATTGCTTCAAATATTTCATCAAAGGAATGGCCGTCTATCTTCATTACATGCCAACCAAAGGCCTTAAACTTCTCATCTATAGGCTCTATATTCATAACATCTTCATTGGCTCCATCTATCTGCAATCCGTTATAATCTAAAAACACGGTCATATTATCCAAATTGTAGTGGGCAGCCAACATTGCCGCTTCCCATATTATACCCTCCTGGGATTCTCCATCTCCAATAAGAGCATATACCCTATAACCTTTATTATCCAATTTTCCTGCCAAGGCCATACCATTGGCAGCGGATAATCCTTGCCCCAGGGAACCTGTGGACATATCCACCCCAGGAGTCCCTGTCATATCGGGGTGCCCTTGTAACATGGAGTTCATCTTCCTTAAGCTATTTAACTCCTCCTTTGGAAAATATCCCCTTCTAGCCAATGCTGAATAGAGGACTGGAGCCCCATGTCCCTTCGATAGCACAAACCTATCCCTATCCTCCCAATGGGGATTTTTAGGATCTATATTCATTGCCCTAAAATATAGAGCGGTCAATATCTCACATGCGGATAGGGAACCGCCTGGATGGCCTGATCCCGCACGGCTTACCATGTTTATTATATCGATCCTCATATCCTTTGCAATTTGCTTCAAATCATCATAGTTTTTCATACTCTCCCTCCTATTGATTTGTAATCTCCTCAAAACCTTCTCCTACCACCTCGGCTACATCCACCACCATTACAAAAGCATCTTGATCTATATCGTATACCATTTCCTTGGTCTTAGTAAACTGCGGCCTATTTACTATGCAAAGCAATATATCCTTCTCTTTCTTTGAATACATCCCTATTCCCTTAAACAGGGTAACCCCTCTATCCAAGTCCTCCATCAACATATTGCTTACCTCTTCAGTCTTATCGGTTATTATGAGGAAGCCCTTTAAATATCCCATACCCTCTAATAATAGATCTATAACCTTATATTCCATAATATCATTATATATAACGGTTAAGGTTATAGATCTATTATTAGAGGGTATGGGATATTTAAAGGGCTT
>DUNJ01000214.1 GCA_012839395.1 Tepidimicrobium sp. | reverse complement strand
TATCAAAGGTAGAAAAATATGATACAGTTTTTGTGCTTACTGATAGCAAAAATACTCCCCAAGCCATTGCAAAGTTTCTATTGGAAGAGGGCATAAAAGACCGAGAGATTTTTATAGGAGAAAATCTTTCCTATGATGATGAAAGGATATCTCGATACTCGTTAAAAGAACTGTCAAAGGAAAACCGTCAGTTTGAACTTAATATGGTGGTGATTAGAAAATGTGGGAATACGGAGTAGGTATCCCAGATGAGCTATTTATCCGCACAGATGTCCCTATGACGAAACAGGAAGTAAGGGCTGTGATAATTTCTAAATTGCGATTAAAAAAAAGTCACACTGTTTGGGATATTGGAGCTGGCACCGGTTCTGTATCTATAGAAACAGCTCGGGTTTGTAGTCAGGGGGAAGTTTATTCCATAGATTCCAATGAAGAAGCTCTAAGACTTGTAAAGGAAAATGCCAAGGTCTTCGGAGTTTCAAATATTAAAACACTACATGGACAAGCTCCGTTAGTTTTAAAAGATCTTCCAAAGCCCGATAGAATATTTATTGGAGGCAGTGGTGAAGAACTTGCAGATATTTTAAAGGTATGTGTGGATAAGATTGAAAGCCCGGGAGTTATAGTTTTAAGCAGTATTACCCTAGATAGTATTTATTTAAGTCAACAATTTTTTAAGGAGCAGAGAATTCCCTGGGAAGTAGTTTGCATAAATATAGCCCGGTCAAAACAAGCCGGCGCTAAGACAATGATGATAGCCCAAAACCCAATTTATGTGCTATCGGCAGAGGTGAAATGATGAAGAGTGGAAAGTTTCACGGTATTGGTATAGGTCCTGGAGATCCAGATCTCATTACTATAAAAGCAGTTAAGATTTTAGAAAAAGTCGATATAGTTATTGCACCTTTTTCCAAAAATCAAAGTATAGCTTACAAAATTGTATCACCATATATCAAAGGGCAAGTGGTCAAATTGAGATTTCCTATGATAAGGGATAAAAGAGTTTTAGAGGGTTTCTGGGAAAATAATACGCGACAAATCAAAGCAATGTTAGACGAGGGAAAAGACGTAGCCTTTATAACCTTAGGTGACCCTATGATTTACAGTACTTATATATACATCTTTAATAGGCTAAAAGATTATGACCGAGAGACAGTGCCGGGAATCCCTTCCTTTTGTGCGGCAGCGGCAAAGTTGGGTATATCCATTGCCGAAGGTGATGATCCCTTTGTTGTGGTGCCTACCAGTGATGAAAAAATTATTGATAAAGCATTAGAGGACTTTGATAATGTGATATTGATGAAGGTGTCGAGAAATTTTAATCTAATTGCCCACAAGTTAAAGGAAAAAGGCTTTAAAACTGGGTTTGTTTCAAGGTGTTGTCATGAAAATGAGGAAATACATTATGATTTAGATAATTTAAAAAATCAAAAGGTTGACTACCTGTCTTTAGTCATAGGAAAGAAGGCGAAGCAATGATTTATTTTATTGGTGCGGGTCCCGGTGATCCCGAACTGATTACCGTAAAGGGAGCAAATCTCATAAGTCAGTGTCAAGTTATAATCTATGCCGGGTCTTTGGTAAATCTCGAAGTAGTCAACAAATACAAAGATGAAGATGCAGTAGTTTATGATAGTGCCAAAATGGATCTTGAGGATATCATTGATGTGATGAAAAAGGCCACAGAAGAAGGAAAGGATGTGGCGCGGGTACATACTGGAGATCCTTCTATTTATGGTGCCATAAGGGAACAGATGGAACAGCTTAAAAAACTTGATATCCCCTATGAGGTAATTCCAGGGGTAAGTTCTTTTACTGCAGCAGCTGCAGTTTTAAAGCAGGAGCTTACGGTACCAGAAGTCTCCCAGACAGTTATAGTAACTCGAGCCGAAGGAAGAACCCCAGTGCCGGTGGAGGAAAACCTTTCAGCTTTAGCAAAGGCCAGGGCTACTATGGCCATATTTTTAAGTGTAGGCAGAATAGAAAAAGTGGTAGAAGAATTGATCCCCTCCTATGGTGATGATACACCAGTTGCAGTAATCTATAAAGCCAGCTGGGAAGATGAGCAAATCGTCTTGGGTACTTTAAAGGATATTGCCCAACTAAAATCATTGCGGTCTTCTTT
>DUNJ01000130.1 GCA_012839395.1 Tepidimicrobium sp. | reverse complement strand
TATAAAAAATTCTATAGAAAAAACCTGCTTAAGAGCATTGAATTGTTAATTGATAATATCGATTTAGAGAGTAATTTAAATAACATATTTAGCCTATTGGAAGAAGAGTATAATTTAATACCGACCATATCAGACAATGTTGCATATATGCAGAAGGAAGCTGCGTATCTGAATGAGCTATTAAACGATGAAGACTTGATTCAAAAGGTTCAGAAATTTGCAGAAAGAAATGCTTATGAGGATACCGATAGGGCAACCTATCAGGCGATGGAGGCTTTGATACACAACTTGAATACAATGCATTCCAGGGCTGGTGCACAGATACCGTTTAGTTCCATTAACTATGGCACTGATACTTCTGTAGAAGGTAGAATGGTTATGAGAAACCTATTATTATCTACAGAAGCTGGATTGGGAAATGGGGAAACTCCCATATTTCCAATTCAAATATTTAAGGTTAAGGAAGGCATAAACTATAATGAGGGCGATCCCAATTATGACTTATTTAAGCTAGCCTGTAAGGTAAGCTGTAAAAGGCTGTTTCCTAATTTTTCGTTCTTGGATGCACCCTTTAATGCCAAATACTATAGGGAGGGGCAACCTGAAACGGAGATTGCATATATGGGTTGCAGAACTAGAGTTATAGGAAATGTATATGATCCATCTAGGGAGATTGTCAATGGAAGGGGCAATTTAAGCTTTACTACTATAAATTTACCTAGACTTGGGATTAAAAATAGAGGGGATATAGGTAAGTTTTACAGGGATTTGGACGAGATTATAAATTTAGCAATAGAGCAGCTTATTGAAAGATTTGAAATACAGGCTAGCAAAAAGGTTCATAATTATCCATTTTTAATGGGGCAAGGAATATGGATAGACTCAGATAAATTAGATAGAGATGATGAGGTAAGGGAAGTATTGAAACACGGTACCTTATCCCTTGGATTTATCGGATTAGCTGAATGCCTAAAGGCCTTAACGGGAAGCCATCATGGAGAAAGCAATCGCTCTCAGGAATTAGGTTTGGAAATTGTATCTCATATGAGAAATAGGATGGATGAGGCAAGCGAACAATTTAATATGAATTTTACTTTATTGGCTACCCCTGCTGAGGGAACAGCAGGAAGATTTGTAAAGATAGATAGGGAGATTTATGGGGAAATTGAAGGGGTAACGGATAGGGAATATTATACTAATAGCTTCCATGTTCCCGTATACTACGAAATAACTGCCTTTGATAAGATAAGAATCGAAGCGCCATATCATGAATTGACTAATGCGGGGCATATCACTTATATAGAATTGGATGGGGATCCAAGCAAGAACTTGGAATCATTTGAAACCATAATTAGAGCTATGAAGGAAGAGGGAATTGGATATGGTTCCATAAATCATCCGGTGGATAGGGATCCTGTATGCGGTTATACTGGAATAATCGACAATGTATGCCCTAAATGTGGTAGAGAAGAGGGGAATATTAAATTTGATAGGATTAGAAGGATTACCGGATATCTGGTTGGTACACTAGATAGATTTAACGATGCTAAAAGGGCGGAGGAAAGGGATAGGGTAAAACATATTTCCTGTTCCTATAAGTAAGAGGTGTTGTCATGGAGGAGCGAATTAAAATAGCTGGTATAATAAAGGAATCCATAGTGGATGGCCCAGGGATACGGCTTGTGGTGTTTACTCAAGGCTGTGTTCATAATTGCATAGGTTGCCATAATCCAGAAACTCATTCCTTTAGCGATGGTTATTATATATCCATAGAAGAGATACTGGATATGGTGAGCAGAAATTCTCTATTAAGGGGTATAACCTTGAGTGGAGGGGAGCCTTTTCACCAGGGTAGGGTATGTGGGATACTAGCTAGTAGAATAAGGGAAATGGGACTGGATGTGGTAACCTACACAGGATACACTTTTGAACAGTTAATCTATGAGATAGATATCAACATTGGTTGGAGGGAATTATTATACTCTACTGATATATTGATAGATGGAAAATTTGATATAGATAAGAAGAATCTGTTATTGAAATTTAGGGGGTCTGAAAACCAGAGGATTATAGATGTAGGTGAATCGCTGGCACAGAAAAACATAGTTATGGCAAAGATATAGAGCACCTGGCTAGGTGCTCTATATCTTATGTGTGTGCCCAGCATGGTCGTAAACTGGTCGGTGAAAGCCCAAGGCCTCTTAACGCACCTAGTATCAAGAAAGATAGAAGATAAAAGAGTATTAAAACTAACAAGGAAATATCTTAATCCAGGCATAATTTTAAAGGGGATGGTAATAAAATCGCAAATTCTATCGCTGTGCTGATGACTGCAATATTTATGTAAAAAGCAGAAGGCTAGGAGAAAATTTTTAGGATATAGTTTCTACTATGGAAAAGATGGAATAAAATTTAGAGTTCATAATACAAGCTATGAAAGACTTAAGGATAAAATAAGAAAGATTGCCAATACCCGTAAAAGTTATTGGCGAATACCTAATAGTTTGATAATAAATAAAACCGTAACTAACCAAAGATTGATTAATTACGGATTTAAGGGTTTATCTTCACAGTGTAATAAATTTAGACATAAAAATGGTGGGCGATATTGGACTTGAACCAATGGCCTCCACGATGTCAACGTGGCGCTCTGCCAACTGAGCTAATCGCCCTCCCCAAAGCAAGTTACTTATACATTTTAACATAATATTATAATTTATGCAATCATAAAATGGTTTTTCTCAATTCTTCTCTAGGCTTTGGTGATAGGTAGGCTAAAGGTATATCAAATATGGAAAAAGCGCCCTTCTTATTATCCAACGCCAATCTATAGGCTGCACGGGCAAAGGCTACTAGGACGGATGAAGTAAACTGAGGATTGTTATCCAGGGTTAAGCTATATTCTATTACATGATTATGCACTCCATCGGTCTTACCGGAATGGATCACAAACCCACCATGGGCCATATTGGAATGATTGGCTATTAATTCCTCTTCGGTTATAAAATAAACGGTAGTATCATATCCTAAAAAATAGCCTGACATAGATTTTATTTCCCTTTCAATTCTATCCTTATCTTTTAAATCATAGGGAACCACATAGCAAATCCTTTTATGCCTCTCTTCAGCTTTTAGATCGGGATTGTTTCCGGCCCTTACTTCTTTCATGGCCTCTTCTAATGGAATTGTATACTGGACGGCATCTTTTACACCATCGATTCGGCGGATGGCCTCTGAATGGCCCTGGCTAATGCCTTTTCCCCAGAAGGTATAAGTTTTTCCATCTGGAATTATGGCTTGAGCCATTAGACGATTAAGGGAAAACAGTCCCGGATCCCAGCCTATTGAAAATAGGCTAACCTTATTGGACTGTTTAGCAATCTTATCTATTGTATTGAAATAATTAGGGATCTCACTATGGTTATCAAAGCTATCTACTGTGTTGAAGTGGGCAGCAATTGCAGGGCCTTGTTCTGGAAGATCGTTAGCAGAACCTCCGCACAGGATCATCACATCTATATCATTTTTATAGTCTAAAATATTGTCTATATGTACCATATTTGACTCTGTGTTCATCAGGGATGGATCTCTCCTAGTAAATATAGCCTTAAGTGTAAAGTCATCGTTCCTTTTTAAGGCTAGTTCTACTCCCCTACCTAGATTACCATACCCAACTATACCGGCTCTTATTTTATTGCTCATACTATAACACTCCTATTATAATTAGAAATTTATATAGATAGTTTAGCATAATTAGCTAAGTTTATCCAGCCCTATATCCATATACAGTTTTGTGGTAGCATTTTTATATGATAATATGTATGTAAAGATTTAGAGACAAAAATATATAGGTAGGTAATGATATATGCTATACATTTATATGGAAGGTCACGATTCTAAATACGACTTATTTCATCTCAGTAAGGTTTTTTTCCCTCATCATGAAATTGTATTTATAGAGAATCTAGAGAAGTATAAGGCTCAGGGATATCTTTTGAAAAGTTCATTATATAAGGATGAAAATATATTATATGCAAAGGCTAGTATCTACTTAAATGGATATTTTCATGATGAGAGGGTTGAAAGGATCGATAATATAGATATTGGAAGGAATTCTAGCAAAGCTATAACTAAGATTGGTATAAAAAAATCTATATATAATGTATTTTTATCCATAGCCGATAAAAAAGCACCTTGGGGGATACTAATGGGAATTAGACCTGTTAAGATAGTTCACAATCTATTGGATAAGGAGATAGATGAGGATAGGATATTGAATATTTTAGTAAAGGAATATAAACTGGATCTACGGAAGGCAAACCTAATAATGGATATAAGTAAAAGGCAGAGGAAATATATCTATCCACTAGATGGAAATAGATTTAGCCTCTATATTAGCATCCCTTTTTGTCCCAGTAGGTGTATATACTGTTCCTTCCCATCTGTGCCTATTTCCAGATATGCCGATATGATAGGGGAATATAGGGATAGACTTATATGGGAAATAGATAAGATTGGAGAGTTGATGTCAGAAAAGCAGATCAATACAGTATATATTGGAGGTGGGACTCCTACAGCCATTCCCGCAGGGGATTTGAATAGGATCATTCAAAGAGTATATTTAAATTTTGGAAAGGACAATATTAGAGAATTTACTGTAGAGGCAGGAAGGCCGGATACCGTAACAAGGGAAATGCTCAATATGTTGAAAGAAAATGACATAGATAGGATTAGCATAAATCCTCAGACTATGAACGATAAAACATTAAGGATAATAGGACGATGCCATGATAGGAAGGATACAGAGAGAGCTTATCATCTAGCCAAGGAGATTGGGTTTCAGATAATAAATATGGATCTAATAGTTGGCTTACCCTATGAAGGAAGGGAGGAAATAATAAAAACCCTTGTGGATATAGAAAAGCTGGATCCAGAGAATTTAACGGTTCATACCCTGGCTATTAAGAGAGGATCAAAATTTGAAAGAACCGTGAATAGGTATAGTATTGGGGACCAATATACAATAGAGCGGATGTTGAAAGAAACGGTCAATTACGCATATAGGATGGATCTTAAACCCTACTATCTATACAGGCAAAAGCAGATAATGGGAAACTTTGAAAACATAGGCTATAGCAAAGAAGGGATGGAATGCATATACAATATAGCAATCATGGAAGAAAGAGAGACCATAATTGGAGCGGGGATGGGAGCTGTTTCTAAGATATTGCTTTCAGGAAAAAACAGATTAAAAAGAGTGCCAAACTTTAAAAGTATGGAGGAATATATGAAAAGAACGGATGAACTGGTAGGGAGAAAGAGAGAAGTACTTTTACTATCCACACTTTAGGGTATATTTTACCCAAGGCGATAAAAACTCTTTAAAAGGAAGTAGAGGGATTGAAATGTTATATGAGATTGTAAAAGACTTCCCTAACCCAGAAAATACAAGATTCTCTTAATGAAAAGCACTCCAAAAATGAAATAGGGCGGTAGTTTATAGGCTGAGTCGCCCTGTAAAGGAGATAGTCATTGTAGCGGATAGCTTTCGTATAAAACCATTGATAGGAGCTTTTCAATCGGCAGATAGATATTATGTTTTGGGGTTGAATAGAAAGGGTTTCGGCCCATATGAAGGAAATCGATCCAAGGATAGAATACCGAGCACAACAGGAGCAGTGGAAATATATGGATACTAGTAGTTTATATGGAAAGTTTTCCTGGAATAAACATAGGCTAGGGTTTATCCCTAGCCTATATTAAGCAATCGCCTCATCAAGTTTTGTCCTATATATGGTTATTAATTCCTCTTCCGTGACACTCTTGCTTGGTTTATCTAATATTATTTGTCCCCTATCTAACATTATTATTCTGTCAGAATATTCTATGGCATCCCTCATATTATGAGAGATCATTATGGTTGTTATGGAATACTTTTCTATCAATTCTTTTGTCTTTTTCATCACCACGTTGGATGTCTTTGGATCTAGAGCTGCCGTATGCTCATCCAATAGCAATAGATCAGGGTATTTCATAGCGGCCATTATTAACGATAGGGATTGCCTTTGGCCACCAGATAGAAATTTCACCTTTGTATCCAGCTTATCTTCAAGCCCAAGATCCAAATCCTTGAGTAGATCGATATATCTATTCACATTCTTTTTTCTGATCAACCTACGCAATGTGAACCGTTCACCTTTTTTGTCTGCTAAGGACATATTTTCCAATATGGTAAGGGAAGGGGAAACCCCCATAGATGGATCCTGATACACTCTTCCCATGTAGATGGATCTTTGTTCTTCCTTAAAATTGGTTATGTCCTTATCTTTTAATATTATCTGTCCTTCATCTGCTTTTACATTTCCTCCTATTATATTGAGAAGGGTACTTTTGCCACAGCCGTTAGGCCCTATGATGGCTGTGCATCTATTGGCCTCTATATCTAAGTTGAAGTCGTTGAATACATTTATCTGATTATCCATATCCTTGTTAAAACTCTTCGATAGATTTCTTATTTTCAGCATATCTCTTTCTTCCTTTCCCATTTTTCAATCCAAATAGATCTACAGCGAAATTGTTATAAGATATGAATACTATAACAATTATTGCAGATACGGCCTTTAAATCGGAGGGCTCCAGTCCTAAATCTATTGCAATTCCCCCTATTATCCTATATATTATGGCCCCCAATATTGCCCGGGTAGTACCTTTTATTCCGTCAGAGTTCTTTCTAATAGTATCCCCTATTATAATAGAAGCTAGAGCTGTAACTATTATAGAACTTCCCATGGTAATATCTGCAAAACCTTGATATTGAGCCATTAGCGCCCCACTTAGGGCCACCAATCCATTGGCCATCATCAATCCAATCACCTTATATTTGCTACTATTTTCCCCAAGAGAACGGACTAAGGACTCATTATCTCCGGTGGCAATCAGTAGATAGCCAGCCTCTGTCTTTAAAAACAGGTCTAAGACTATCTTCATAAATAGCACGATTGTTATCAGTATAGCTATAGAAGAACCCAATTTTAAAACTGAAGTATAATCGAATATGGAACTATAGCTAAATAAGGGTATATTGGCCTTTCCATTTACCTTTAGGTTTGCCGAGTATAGGATTGTCATAGTGAGTATTCCTGCTAAAAGAGGTTTAATTCTTAACTTGGTAAATAGGGTTGATGTTAACAATCCTGCTAAAGCCCCAAAGCAAAATGCTACCAGGGTGCTAATTATGGGGTTTAAGCCGGTGGATATAAACTTTGCAAATATAAAAGCACCTAGTGGAAATGTTCCCTCAACTGACAGATCCGCTATATCCAATATCTTATAGGTCAAGAATACTCCCATAGCCAATATTGCAAATATAAGCCCTTGTTCTAAGGATGTAACGATTAAAGCATTCATTTTTCAACCCTCCAATATAGTTCTAAATAACCCATTTTAGCTATTCTCCAACCTCTATTGCATCTTCAAATACCGGCAAATTTGGATCCAGTCCTAAAGCTTCTAAGGTTTTGGTATTTACGGTCGTCACAGTTTTTTCAGCTAATCCAACAGATATAGATGAAGGATCTTTGCCATCTACCAGTATTTCCTTTGCCATCCTTGCCGTTTGCTTGCCTAATTCGTAATAGCTTAGCCCGTTTGTTATGAGTAGTCCACCTTTAACTTGAGTTTCTTCAGCGGATACTGTTATCATATTGTTTTCTATAGCTTTTTTAGCTGTCAATTCTACAGATGCAGCTATCATATTATCCGTAATCATATATAGAGCATCTACTTTCTTAACTATCGAATCTATTGCTTGAGGAAGCTCATTTACATTGCTAACTCCAACTTCTTCTATTTTTAGATCTAAAGTAGGTGCCAATTCCTTTACCTCTTCTATTTGAATTTCTGAATTTGGTTCGCTTGTATTATATAGTATTCCTATGGTCTCTATACTAGAATCTATCTCTCTAAACATCTTCAACTGGGACTCAGTAGGTGCCTTATCAGATGTTCCCGTTATATTTCCACCAACATCATCCCAATCGTCGACTATTTCCGATTGTACAGGATCCGTTACTGCACTAAATAGTATTGGTATTTCACTAGTTGATTGTTTAGCCGATTGGGCCGCTGGCGTTGCAATTGCGTATATTAGGTCTACTTCATCTTTAACAAATTTCTGTGCAATACTGGTTGCGGTTGGTATATCACCTTGAGCATTTTGATAGTCGATTTCTATATTTACTCCTAG
Organism: Tepidimicrobium sp.; assembly: GCA_012839395.1. Lineage (GTDB taxonomy): Bacteria > Bacillota > Clostridia > Tissierellales > Tepidimicrobiaceae > DUNJ01. The sequence continues at coordinate 591 of DUNJ01000130.1, read as the reverse complement.
CTCCTTTAACTCATCCTCAAAACCAGCTCGTGCCTCATCTAGTGCCGGATGTTCTGCTAATTGGCTGATTCCAATCCTATAAACTTTATCCTCCGGCGTGCCGCTTGCCTTTTCATCTTTTGATCCACATGCTGACAAAATCATAATTCCAATTAAGACCAATGTGATTAAACTAGCGATCCTTTTTCTTTTCATTTATTTTTACCTCCTTTTGAATTTGTCAGATTGAATGTAGGATAATTGGTAATAAAAAATCCTTCGTCTCTACAAATATAGTTTTTTAACTATACTTATAGGGACGAAGGATTATATATTCGCGGTACCACCCTATTTATGACAAAAAGTCATCACTCAATCAGACCCAACAGTCCTATCCCTTATAACGATGGGCTTTCGGGTTCGTCTACTTGATAAATCGTTAAACGAACCTGCTTAGGAGTGAATATTACATATCGCCTTAATGTTGGCTTCCACCTACCCCAACTCTCTGAAATTAAGGTTAGATATCTTTCTCTCCATCAAAGCATTTATTTATATTGTATAATATAATATTACTTTGGTGATGCAATGTCAACACTTTTTTTGAAATTT
>DUNJ01000129.1 GCA_012839395.1 Tepidimicrobium sp. | reverse complement strand
TTCAACATTTATAGTTATGCTACCTGGAGTATGGCCTGGAGTGTGAATTATCCTTATAGGTAGCCCTCCAAATTCAATCTTTGTTTCTTCTTCTAGCAATATATCGGGCTCAATTTCCACGGTACCCATAGCCATTGTGCTAGAAAAGTTTATATTGCCATCTTTTAGCATCCCCTCATCTTTTTTATGGATTGCAACTGGTACATTAAAATGATCCCTTATCTCCCCAACACCAGCAATATGGTCAGCATGACCATGTGTGAGAATTATATACTTAACATCCAAATCTAGATCCTCTATTTTAGATATTATGTCATCGGCATCCCCACCTGGATCAATTATAATAGCTTCCTTATCTTCCCCCCCATATACCAAATAACAGTTTGCAGCATAAATCCCTGCTGGTATCCTTATAACTTTCAATCCATTCCCTCCTAGAATACTTTTTTACTGTCTACTAATATAGTTACCGGACCATCGTTTATGAGCTCAACGTCCATATCAGCTCCAAAGGTCCCTTTTTCCACATTTATTTGTCTCGCCTGGCAGCTTTTTATAAATAGCTCATACATATTCTCTGCAATATCTGGTCCAGCCGATGTAGAGAAACTAGGCCTTCTACCCTTTCTCACATCTCCATATAGTGTAAATTGAGATACTACCAATATATCCCCATCGATATCCTCTAGGGACAGATTCATCTTACCATCATCATCTTCAAATATTCTCAGGCCTAAAATCTTCCCTACCATATACTCCAAGTCGTCATCATTATCATCTTTTCCTACTCCTAAAAATACCAATAGACCCTTGCCTATCTCACCTACTATGTCACCATCCACCGATACGCTGGCCTTTGATACCCTCTGTACTACAGCCCTCACCCTTATCCCCTTCTTTCCAAAATTATGCAGTAACCCTATATATATCTATAATATTCTTTACTTTTTTAATTTTTTTCATTAGAGCCTTTAGCTGTTCTATATTTCTAATCTCCAAAGTCATATTTATCACCACTGCCTTATCCTGACCAGTTCGGGCATTTAAAGACAGTAGACTTAAATTAGAATCGGTTATCTTTTGTGTAATCTCCGTTAATAATCCTTGCCTATCCACTGCCCGTATCTGTATTTCAACAGGATATTCTGCCTTTTCATCAATATCCCAATGAACCTCAATAAATCTTTCCGGTGTATCCACATTTAGGATATTAGGGCAATCTTTTCTATGAATAGATACACCCCTACCCCTAGTAATATATCCTACTATATCATCCCCAGGTACCGGATTGCAACACTTGGAAAACCTCACCTTAATATTGTCCAATCCCTCTATACTGATCCCCTGGGTAACCGTCCTCCTCTTATCTTGGGAAGGGTATCCCTTAGCCCCAGACTCAATACCAGGTTTCCCATCTATATCCTTGTAATGATCCCTGTGGAAATCCTTCAACCTGGACATTACTTGGGCCAACGTAATGCTTCCAAATCCCAATCCAGCATACAAATCATCCGAATTATTTAAACTGAGCCTAGTTGCTATAATTCTTAACCAATCTTCTTTTAACATCTCAGTCAACTGATACCCTTGCCTCTTGATTTCCTTTTCCAACAGCTCCTTGCCCTTGTTAATATTTAAATCTCTTTCTTCCCGTCTAAACCATTGACGTATCTTATTTTTAGCCTGACTACTCTTAACCATTTTTATCCAATCCCTGCTAGGACCATTACTATTAGCTGAGGTCAATATTTCTACTATATTTCCATTTTTAAGTTTATAATCTAGTGGAACTATTCTTCCATCCACCTTTGCTCCCACACAGTTATTGCCAACGGCCGTATGAACCTTATAGGCAAAATCTATAGGAGTGGAACCATTGGGTAAATTAATTACATCTCCCATAGGGGTAAATACAAACACCTCGTCTGTGAATAAATCTATCTTCAACGTCTCCATAAAATCCCTAGGATCCTTAAAATCCTTTTGCCATTCCAG
>DUNJ01000128.1 GCA_012839395.1 Tepidimicrobium sp. | reverse complement strand
CTATACATTTTTAAAGGCCCAAGGTTATGAAGTTGGGACCTCCATATTGGAAGAGGATAAGCTGGACTTAGCAAGGGGATTACTTGAGAAAGCTAAGGATAAAGGCGTAAAATTATTATTACCTGTGGACATAACCATAGCAAAGGAATTTAAAAACGACACCGAATTCAAAGAGGTTACCATAGATCAGATTCCTAAGGATATGATGGGATTGGATGCAGGAGCCGAGACCATTAAAATATTCTCCGAAGAGATAAAGAATGCAGGGACTGTAGTATGGAATGGGCCGCTGGGGGTCTTTGAAATGGAGAACTTTAAAAGGGGAACCGAGGCTATTGCCAAGGCTATGGCAGAATCCAAGGGTGTTACTATAGTAGGTGGAGGAGATAGTGCTTCAGCTGTAGAAAAGGCCGGTTATGGAGAAGATATGACCCACATTTCAACAGGTGGAGGAGCATCTTTAGAATTCTTGGAGGGCAAATCATTGCCCGGGATTGCGGCTATTGATGATAAATAGAGGAGGTAGAAAATGAGGTTACCAATAATTGCAGGAAACTGGAAGATGAACAATAGTATCTCCGAATCCATTAAGTTAATAGAGGAAATTAAGAATCATGTTCTAGATAAAGGGGTAGAAGCGGTGGTATGCGCACCTTATACTAGCCTTAATGAAGTCAAAAAGGCATTGGAAGGAACCGATATTAGGTTGGGAGCTCAAAATATGCACTGGGAGGAGAGTGGTGCATATACTGGAGAGATATCACCGGCGATGCTAAAGGAGATAGGAGTAGATTATTGTATAGTTGGGCATTCGGAAAGACGACAATACTTCAATGAGTCTGATGATACCGTAAACAGAAAGGTAAGGACAGCTTTAAAATATGGCATAAAGCCAATACTATGCGTAGGTGAAACGTTGGAAGAGAGAGAAGCTGGGGAAGAGGAGAAAGTGGTTAAAAAACAGGTATTGAAGGCATTGGAGGATGTGAAAAAGGACGACATTGCAGATGTTGTAATAGCCTATGAGCCTATTTGGGCCATAGGAACGGGTAAGACAGCTTCAAGCGATGATGCTAATAATATGTGTAATTTCATAAGAAATATTATTGGTAATAAATATGATGAAGCTGCTAAGGAGAGAATAAGAATACAATATGGTGGAAGTGTGAAACCAAATACCATAAAGGAATTAATGGCCAAGGAGGATGTGGATGGAGCTTTAGTGGGTGGCGCCAGTTTAATTGCAGAGGATTTCGTAAGCTTAATAAACTATTAGATTGGAGAAATATATATGACAAAACCTGTAATGCTAATGATATTGGATGGATGGGGAATAGGGAAAGAATATCCAGGGAATGCAATTTATCTGGCCAAAACGCCTAACCTGGATAGGTTATTTAAGGAGTATCCAAATAGCAAACTGAAGGCTAGTGGGTTGGCAGTGGGGCTTCCAGAGGGTCAGATGGGCAATTCAGAAGTTGGACATTTGAATATAGGGTCGGGAAGGATAGTATATCAGGAGCTAACCAAGATAACCAAATCCATAGAGGAAGGAGATTTCTTCCATAAGGAAGAATTTATAAGAGCCATAGATAATGCAAAGAACAACGGATCTAAACTTCATATAATGGGATTGGTATCCGATGGAGGAGTCCATAGCCATAACACTCATCTATATGCCCTTTTGGAACTATGCAGTGAAAATGGATTTAAAGATGTATATATTCATTGCTTCTTAGATGGTAGGGATGTACCTCCTACAATTGGTAAAAAGCATATTATGGAGCTCGAGGAAAGGATTAAACAAATTGGCGTAGGACGTATCGCCACCGTGTCTGGAAGGTACTATGCTATGGACAGGGATAGAAGGTGGGAGAGAACCCAACTAGCATATGATTCCATGGTACTGGGAATGGGAAAGAAGGATTCGTCCCCAGTAAAAGCCATTGAAAAATCCTATAAAGATGGAACAAATGACGAATTCATAGTTCCCACAGTAATAATGGAAGATAATAGGCCAATGGCTACCATAGATAATGGGGATTCAATAATATTTTTCAACTTTAGACCGGATAGGGCAAGACAGATTACCAGGGCAATTGTAGATAGGGATTTTACTGGATTTGATAGAAAAAAGGTAGTAGATACCTTCTATGTTACCATGACTGAGTACGACAAGAGCATAGAAAATGTTCATATAGCCTTTAAAACGGAAAAACCAGAAAATACTTTGGGAGAATATATAAGCAATTTAGGACTTAGCCAGTTGAGGATAGCTGAAACTGAAAAGTATGCTCATGTAACCTTCTTCTTCAATGGGGGAAGGGAAGAACCATACGATAATGAGGATAGGATATTGATACAATCGCCAAAGGTAGCCACCTATGATTTAAAACCAGAAATGAGTGCCTTAGAGGTAAAGGATGAAGTATTAAATAGGCTGAATATGGATAAGTATGATCTGATAATATTGAACTTTGCCAATCTAGATATGGTAGGGCATACTGGGGTTGTGGATGCAGCGGTAAAAGCAGTAGAAACGGTAGATGGATGTGTGGGCGAGATAGTGGATCTATTGCTTGAAAAGGATGGCAAAGCTATTATTACGGCAGATCATGGTAATGCTGAAATGTTAATAGATGAAGAGGACAATAGCCCTATCACTGCTCATACCACAAACGAAGTGCCCTTGATCCTAATAGGCGAGGGAGATGTTAAGTTAAGAGAAGGGATTCTTGCAGATTTAGCACCTACATTGCTAGATATGATGGAGCTAGAAAAGCCTAAGGAGATGACGGGTAAGTCCTTGATAGAGAGATAATTGGAAGATCAACTACTTAAATAGGAGGAATAGGAATATGAGTATAATAACTGATATATATGCAAGAGAGGTATTGGATTCTAGGGGAAATCCAACGGTAGAAGTGGAAGTTTGGACGGAGTTAGATGGATTTGGAAGAGCATTGGTACCATCTGGAGCTAGCACTGGGGCCTTTGAAGCGGTAGAATTGAGGGATGGAGATAAGGATAGGTACCTAGGCAAAGGAGTTATGACGGCTGTAGATAATGTCAACAGTATTATTGCAGATGAAGTCATTGGAATGGATGTGTTCGATCAATTGGAAATAGATAATCTATTGATAGAATTGGATGATACGGATAATAAAGGAAAGCTTGGGGCTAATGCCATACTAGGGGTTTCGTTGGCTGTGGCCAGAGCAGCTGCTGATGAATTAGGAGTGCCCTTGTACCAATACATTGGCGGTATAAATGCGAAACTATTGCCAGTACCCATGATGAATATATTAAATGGCGGGGATCATGCTGATAACAACGTGGACATACAGGAATTTATGGTAATGCCCGTAGGAGCACCTAACTTTAGGGAAGCCTACAGGATGGGAGCAGAGATATTCCACAATCTAAGGGCTGTATTACAGGATAAGGGATTAAATACAGCTGTTGGTGATGAAGGTGGGTTTGCTCCAAATTTATCTAGCAATGAGGAGGCACTAAAAACTATAGTTGAAGCTATTGAAAGGGCAGGATACAAACCGGGGGAAGATGTATTATTGGCTCTAGATGTAGCAGCCACTGAGATATACGACGAGGATAGAAAGGTATACAACTTGGCTGGAGAAGGTAGGGAGCTAAATGTGGATGAGATGATAGAATACTATGAGGACTTGGTAGAAAAGTACCCTATAATCTCTATTGAAGACGGTTTGGCAGAGGATGACTGGGAAGGCTGGAAGAAGCTTACAGACAGGCTTGGAAATGAGATTCAAATAGTTGGAGATGATCTATTTGTAACCAATACCAGCCGGTTGGAAAAAGGAATAGAAATGGGTGTATCCAATTCAGTACTGGTCAAGTTAAATCAAATAGGAACCTTAACGGAGACACTCAATACCATAGAGATGGCAAAGATCAATGGATATACTGCGGTAATATCTCATAGATCTGGAGAAACTGAGGATACCACCATAGCAGATCTAGTGGTGGCGACCAATGCAGGTCAGATAAAGACCGGTGCACCTTCTAGAACTGATAGGGTGGCTAAATATAATCAACTATTAAGAAT
>DUNJ01000127.1 GCA_012839395.1 Tepidimicrobium sp. | reverse complement strand
TATACCATCTATTTTAAAGTATGATATAATCTATCTTAGCATCACGCAAAGGAGCAATTATACATGTTTAACTTAAAGAAAAAATCCCTTAAAAGGTTTGACTTTATACTATTTGGGGCCGTTATACTATTATCCATCTACGGGATAATTATGATCAGATCAGCTACATTAAGCTATGAGGATATCAGGGCCATTCGTCCCGTAAGAGTCCAAGCCATATCCACAGTTTTGGGCATAGTTGCTATATTGATATTGGTATTTATGGATTACCATTTCATAGGAAAGCTGTATATACCCATATATATAGTTTCAGTCCTTATGCTACTTGCAGTTGCACTATTTGGGATTGGAGCAGAGCAATGGGGATCGGACTCCTGGTTAAAAATCGGCAATATAATATTCCAGCCGGCGGAAATTGCAAAAGTGGGAATAATAATATTTTTAGCTAAATATATTGACAATAACAAGGATAGTATCAATAAGCCGATCACACTATTGAAAATAACAGTACTTGCAGGCATACCTATATTGCTCATAGCCAAACAACCGGACTTTGGAACATCGGTGGTCTTTGTGTTTTTTACAATGGTTATGCTATTTGTAGCTGGATTGGATTGGAAGTATATAGGCTATTCCATATTGGTGGGGATCATCAGCCTACCTATAATATGGTTTTCATTCAAGCCCTATCAGCGGAATAGAATATTCGATTTTCTATACCCGGAAAGAGACCCATCTGGCTCAGGTTATCAGGCATTACAAGCCAAGATCGCTATTGGCTCGGGAAAGGTCTTCGGAAGGGGGTTGTTTCAAGGGGTGCAAACCCAATACAACTATATCCCCGAAAAGCAAACCGACTTCATATTTGCAGTTATAGGTGAGGAGTTGGGGCTAATTGGGGGCTTAGCACTTATCTTATTATACCTTATATTCTTATATAGGCTTCTAAAGATTGCAAAGGAAAGTAAAGATACGTTTGGATCCTTAATGGTGACTGGATTCACCGCCATGTTCTTAATACACGTTTGGGAAAATATAGGAATGAGCATAGGGCTTATGCCGGTAACTGGAATACCCCTACCTTTCATAAGCTATGGAGGAACCTTTCAATTGATCAATCTACTATGTGTTGGAGTAGCATTAAGCGTTGCAGTTCATAGGGAAGGACTTAACTTTTAGGTTGAACTAAAAAGGTGAGTAGAGGTACATAGCTCTGCTCACCTTTTTAGTAAGCCTGTAAAAACTATCGCAATAGTTGCGAGGATGTTCTAGACTACATAGTATTCCTACAACAAGAACATACTAGGCCCTTTCAATATAGCTATCCTTCTTATATGCTCTTGAACCTCCCTTGCCATCATTAATCTATCGTCATGGAATAGATGCCAATAACTGTTATTATTCTACCTATATACGGACTTTATAGATAGCTCAAATGGTATGTAATATTTCATATTCCTATTCATAATATCATAGTTTTATCTCTCCCTATTTGAAACTTTAATAAATATTCACGGAAATTTTTTTGATGAATATTATAAAGTATCATATATCCTTTTAAAGGAGAGTTGCTTATGGATAAAAAAACAAAGATAGTAGAGGTAAAAAATTTAGGTATGATATATCATACACTGAGTGGAGAAACAGAGGCTATTAAAGATATAAATTTCGAAATATATGAAGGGGAGATAGTAGGAATAGTGGGACCTAGTGGATGTGGAAAATCCACCTTGCTTTCAATAATAGCGGGGCTCCTTTCCCCCACTAGGGGAAAGGTGTTAATCAATGGAAAGAAGGTTGAAGGGCCTTCTAAGGATATAGGTTATATGTTTCAAAAGGATCATTTGTTTGAATGGAGAACCATATTAGAAAATGTCTTATTAGGACTTGAAATTCATAGCAAAGTAGATAGAGACTCCAAAGAGATTGCAGAGCATATGTTAGACACCTATGGGTTAAAGGATTTTAAAAACAACTATCCCAGGCAATTGTCGGGAGGTATGAGGCAAAGAGCTGCCTTAATTAGAACTTTAATAGTTGAACCTAGCCTACTCCTATTGGATGAGCCCTTTTCCGCCTTGGATTACCAAACTAGGTTAGCCATATCCGATGAGGTGGGCATAATATTGAAAAATGAGAAAAAAACCGCACTATTGGTTACTCATGATATTTCAGAGGCCATATCTCTTTCCGATAGAATAATAATCCTAACCAACAGACCAGCCACAATTAAGGATATTATTACTATAGATTTAACTTGCACCGATGGAGTATGGAGCCCAATAAAATGTCGTGAAGCCCCAGAATTTAGACATTATTTCAATAAGATATGGAAGGAGTTGGATGTCCATGTCCAATAGGAATATTTCTAAAGAACATATTATGTTTTTAAAACAAGATCGAAAAAGAAAGCGTACTATATTGCTTTCACAAATATCCATCCTCATATTAGGCTTGATACTATGGGAAGTGGCTGCACGTTTCAACTGGATAGACTCTTTCCTGACTAGCCATCCTTCACAGATATGGAATCTATTTATGGAATATACTAAAAATGGAGATCTATTTTATCATGTAGGAATTTCTGTTTTTGAAACTGTAGTTGGATTTTTAGCGGGAACTATACTAGGAATTGTTGTAGCTATAGGGCTTTGGTGGTCCGATTTTTGGGCCAAGGTATTAGCTCCCTACCTAGTAGTATTAAACAGCTTACCGAAGACCGCGTTGGCCCCCATCATAATAATATGGGTTGGTGCAGGTTATTCAGGTATAATAGTAACGGCAATTTCAGTTTCCATAGTAGTTACCATTATGAATATGTTCGTCAGCTTCATATCTATCGATGAAGATAAGATCAAATTACTTGAAACTTTTGGAGCAAGTAAGTTTCAAGTCCTTAAAAAGGTAATACTGCCCCATTCCGTACCAGCCTTAATGGCCACATTGAAGGTAAATATAGGTCTATCTTGGGTAGGGGTCATAGTAGGTGAATTCCTAGTCTCCAAAGCGGGAATCGGATATCTGATAGTCTATGGTGGTCAAGTATTTAGCCTGGATCTAGTTATGATGAGCGTATTTATATTGAGTATTATATCTGCAATAATGTATAAAGGTATTGCACTCATTGAAAATAAATTTGTTAAATGGCATGATTAAAATGAAAGGTTAGGATTTAAATCCTAACCTTTCATTTTAATGCTGGATTTTCAAAGGAGCAGGGAATTCCAACCAAGCATTTCCCACAAACCTCACTATGCCCTAAATGTTTATACCTCTCCCCATTTTCCCTGCACATCTCATAACATCTTTCCCTATGAAACTCATCTCCTACCAATGCCTCATTTATGCAATTATCTATACATTTAGTGCAATTTAACCCTGCCTTATAAAGGCAGTATTCACCTTCGTCCCTTATGGTAGGTTCTATTTTCAAATTTGTAATTATACTGCCTACTCTTCCACAACAGCCCTTTTCTGTAATCAACATATTATTAATTCCAAATTTACCTAGCCCTGCAATATATGCCACATGCCTTTGGGACCAATCGCTTTTTAAATTGTCGGGAGCATAGTTTAAAGCCATAGGTATCAACTCTGCTCCATGCCCTAGCTCCTCTATTCTTTTTTTAATATAGGCATTGAGGCTGGCAATAAGTTCGTTGGTCTCCACATAGGCAATAGCCCAAGTCTTAGAACTAATCCTCCCCCCTATGTTACTGTTCGGTATGAAGTCTTCAAAGGGTAAGAAATAGGATATTATAGTCCTTCCATCTGCCATAAAGTCCCTAGGCATGGCATGGGTAGGTGCAACAACTTCCTTCAGTTTACTAAACATAGGATCTTCAGCATCTGCAAAAGCCACAATAGGTTCTTTCCATCTACTTTTTATGCCCTCGATAGACTCATATTGATTTACATAGTCCTTAATAATAAATTCAATCCTACCTTTCATCAGAACTCCCCCTTAAATATATCTATCCTTTTCCCCACGTTCCTGTTATTCATTTCATGTTAAAAATCGATGCCACCATGTCTATCGATACTCAACCACTCTAACCTCTTCCATCACAATTGGCTCTATAGGCTTATCCCCCAAATCGGTTTCCACTGCGGCTATCCTATCTACTACATCCATGCCATCAAATACCTGACCAAATACAGTATGTCTAAAATCTAGGTGGGGAGTTCCACCCACTTCTCTATACGCTTTTACTACATTTTCTGGATAGCCATTTTCCTCTCCCAGTTGACCCATCTGATCAATTACTTCCTCCTCTATATCGCTCTTTTGAACTATGAAAAACTGGCTACCATTGGTATTGGGGCCTGCATTAGCCATAGACAGTGCCCCTCTAAGGTTGTGATAATCCTTATCGAACTCATCTTCAAAAGGCTTACCCCATATGCTCGCCCCACCAAGTCCAGTTCCAGCTGGATCTCCCCCTTGAATCATAAAATCCTTTATAACTCTATGAAATGTAATTCCATCATAGTAACCATTCTTTATGTGGGTTGTAAAATTTTCCACCGCCTTTGGAGCTATTTCTGGAAATAGTCTAATCCTTATAACCCCACGGGTTGTATGAATTTCTACTATCTCCTCTCCTTTCTTTGGTGCTTTCAATTGTTCTAACACTGTAACATCTCCTCTCCCTATCCAAATATCCCCCTAAACTGGCTTCTATGTATTCCATCTATATTATTTAATTTTAATAAAAACTCATCATACTTAAACCCTACGGGTAACCTAAGCATAAAATGAACCTCCATAGCCGGCTGAGCTGTATTTTCACCAATCTCCACATCGTTATCTCTTATTATGGATATATCCCTAATCCTGATCCTATATTCCCCCATCAAGGTTCCTATATCACCAATAAGCCCTGGTCTTCCACTTCCAACAATTTCTATGTCCTATGCTTGGAGCCAATTCTCCTTTTCTCAATAACCCTTAGGCTCATTAAGGTTATAATAACTATAGCGGCAGTTAACAGCCCACCCATATAATAACCACTACCAACAGCCAAACCTATTCCCGCACATACCCATAGGCTAGCTGCAGTAGTAAGCCCCTTAACGCTACCTCCCGTCCTCATTATGGTCCCAGCTCCTAAAAATCCAACTCCACTAATTACCTGGGCAGCCAATCTAGCGGGGTCTCCCACCCTGATATTGGCTCCTGTATTGTGAAATCCATCTATAGAAACCAGCATCACCAATGTGGATCCAAGGGCTACCAGGACATGGGTTCTCAAACCAGCCGGCCTATTACTTACCTCCCTCTCCATTCCGATTAAACCACCTATTACGGTAGATAGTATCAATCTTATTGCTATTTCCCATTGTCTAATCATATACCAACCCCCGTAAATACAATATTCCCTTATTAACTTATTTTCCCATAGATATTCCTTCAATATACTCTACAAAAGCATTTGCATCCTTCTCCGTTGTATCGAAGGAGGTGACCAATCTAATGATGTTGCTTTCCTTGTCTACTATATAGACAGGGTATTTCTCCCGCAATGGCTGATTCCATTCCTTCGGGATTTGAACGAATAACATATTTCCCGAAGTTTTATTATCCACTCTTACCCCTGATATATTGGAAAGCTTTTTCTTCAGATATTGGGCCATTCCATTGGAATTAATTGCATTTTCCCTCCATATCCCCTGCTCCAAATAAGGTATGAATTGAGCCGATATGAAGCGCATCTTGGATACCAACTGCATGGCCTGTTTTCTTACGTATTTAAAAGCTCTACTGATATCCTTATTGAATGAAATTATAGCCTCCCCCATCATCATACCGTTCTTGGTTCCACCAAATGACAGTAGATCCACCCCCGTATCCGTTACCATTTCCTTAAAGCTGGAATCAAGGGCTACCACTGCATTAGCTATCCTAGCCCCGTCCATATGTATAAGCATATTGTTGTCATGAGCAAAGTTTGCTAACTCCCTTATCTCTTCTACAGTATAGGCGGTACCCAGTTCCGATATCTGGGATATGGATATAATCTTGGGCTGTACCTGGTGCTCGTCTCCTAATGAGGTTAAAAAAACCTCCACATCCTCTGGATATATCTTCCCATCCCTATTGGGTACATACAATATCTTAGCCCCACCAAATCTCTCTAACGCCCCACATTCATCTACATTTATGTGGGCTGTATCTGGAGCCACCACCCCTTCATAGGGTGCCAATATTCCAGCCAGCCCAACTATATTTGCAGCTGTCCCGGTAGTTACAAAATAAACATCTACATCCTTATGAAATATTTCTCTTATAAGCTCTATAGCCCTCCTAGTATATTTGTCTGCACCATATGATGGCTCGTGGCCTATATTGCATTCATAGATAGCCTCTAAAATACTGGGGTGTACCCCCGAATTATTGTCACTTAGTAACATCTTCATAACCTATTCCCCCAACCATCTATTTATATGTATTTTACTCTCATCATACCTATCAACCGTAACTTTGTCCCCATCCTTTACACCAACCACAACCATTCCAATAGGTATAATATGCTCTGGCAATTCCAATACTTTCGTCATGAACCCTGTTAGCTTGTCAACAGAATAGAGTCCACACCATACATCCCCTAACCCTAGCCCATGGGCCGCTAATAACATATTCTGTATCGAAGCAGAGCAATCCTCCACCAGAAATCCCATTTCCGACTGTTTGGTCCTATCCCCACAAACCACTATGCCACAACCTGCCTTAGGCAGCATCTTTGCATATTTATGGAATGCTGCAATCCTTTTTAGGAGACCTTCATCTCTAATAACCACATACTCCCTTGGTTGGAAATTATGAGCCGAGGGTGCCTGAAATCCCGCCTTTAATATAGTCCTTAAATCCTCATCCTTAACAGGCTCCCCAGTATAACTACGTATACTCCTACGGCTCATAATGGCTTCCAATACATCCATATAATATCACCCCTTATAAGTTCTGTTATGTTCTGTATGTTCCAATAACCGATGTAACAATAGATTGTCCAGATTAATTATATCATATCGCCTTCCCTAATCCTACAACGGCTCTGCCGCCGGAGAGTTGTTCACCGCTACAAGGTATTGAATATAATCTGTAGTTACTCCATCTGGGGGGAGTTTGTGAACTATAGGCCATATTAGTTTCTTATTGAAAGGAGAATCTTCTCCATTTAGCTTAAAAATAGTACAATCATTTCCTGCCAATTTTTCAAATGCTTCCAGCTTTAGATCCAGGGTACTGATTGAACTGGTATAATTTTTCCTAGGCGTTGGATATAGGTATCTGCAATCATTATATACATAGGCAAGAGATAGGACCTTTCCCTTAAATGGGGAATCCTCACCATTTAAGGCTGCACCAAACCAATTAACGTAGGGGAAAGGCCTCTGGAATACATGGGATAGGCCCAACTGCCCATAATATTTTCCCTTGGGTATCCTCTTGTTTACCTCCATAAAGTTCTTATATATCTTTCCATCCCTGATGCCATCAAAGTTATTGCTATGATAAACCTCATATCTATATAGTAGATTCCTATTAACAAGCCTAAATCCAAAATAATTATCTCCTAGATAAGCCCTATAAATATGCTTCTTCCTCTTTAAATCCTCATCCAATACTCTAGAAAATTTCTTTATCTGAGCATCGGATAAATTTTTAATATTATACTCCATCCATTTCAATGATTTTATCATCTTGGCTATTTCTATTGGAATATCTGTATTGGGCAAAGTGTATATCATAAATTTTAATGCATTTTTCGGTTGATGTTCAATATCTATCCCTATAATTTCTATCCTTCGATCCTGAGGTAGAGATTTATTAAATTTATATAGATCTATCCAATGGTTAAAATCATTCATATTCCATGCATCGGTACCTTTCAAGGGACTATAAGCTGCTTTTAACAAATCGGTATCGCCTGATTTCAAATATATATTCAAAAAATAAGCCATACTATAGGGAATTTCCCATAGATAATATTTAAAATCTACCTTCTTCTTAAAATATTTTAAAAACTTCATCCTCAATTGAACATTGGAGGCTACTCCATGATTCTCCCCAGTTAAAAATATCTCATTATCCTTAAGGTCATCATCTAGTATGCTTAGGTTTTCAAATTGATTATCCCATTCTGTGTAGATTTGACTATGGTTTGCTTTTAAATATGCATATATTTCATCGTTCCAATGCATTGGATCACCGCCTACATAAATCCACACCCTCTTATATCAACTACCTTCATGGTATTCCTATACTAGGTATAAGAGGATGCCTATAAAATGGAATACAGTTCCGCCCAATACAAATATATGCCAAATAGCGTGATTATACGGTATCTTCCGAATACTATAAAATATGGTTCCTATGCTATAGGCCAGTCCCCCGGCCAATATCCAAAATAAAAATCCGATAGAAGTCATTTTAATAATAGGCCTTATGGTGAATAATGCCAACCATCCCATGCCTATATACATGGTTAAAGATAAAGCCTTATATCTGTCAAAATCTCCTACGGTTATTATCTTGAATACTACCCCAATAATGGCAATAGACCAAACTACAATCATAACTCCTATCCTTAATCCACCCCTCAATGTTAAAAGGGCCACAGGAGTATAGCTTCCCGCTATAAATAGGTATATGGAGGAGTGATCAAATACCCTTAATATCCTTTTAGCCCTTCTATTGGTAATACTATGATATAGGGTGGAAGATAGATACATTATAATCAAACAGACACCATATATACTAAATGCTATTATAGATAGGATATCCTCCTTTCTAACGGAATGAATCAACAAGGTTATCAAGGCTACTATACCAAATAACACCCCCAGCCCATGAGTAATCCCATTAAATATTTCCTCTTTCTTGGTATAATTCCTACCATTTTTCATCTTTAACACTCCTCAGCTACTATTGTATCAGGTAAAAAAACTCTCTATTCTAGAGAGTCTTGATCTGTCAATATCATCGGTCCATCTTTAGTTATCGCAAGGGTATGTTCATATTGGGCGGATAATTTACCGTCAATGGTCCTAGCAGTCCATCCATTATCATCTATAGTACAGCCATGGCCTCCTACATTAATCATGGGCTCTATAGTCAATACCATACCATCCATAAGCCTAGGCCCTCTACCTGGCCGCCCAAAATGTGGAACTTGGGGATCCTCGTGAATATTTTTTCCAATCCCATGGCCTACAAAATCCCTAACAACGGAAAAACCCTTCGATTCCACATAGGATTGAATGGCATGGGATATATCTCCTATCCTATTCCCTACAATAGCCTGTTCTATTCCTAGATACAATGCTTTCTTAGTTACATCCAATAGCTTTTGGGCTTCTTGAGAAATATCTCCCACCCCATAGGTCCAAGCTGAATCCGCTAACCACCCTTCTAAATTTACTACCATATCTATCCCCACAATATCACCATTTTTTAAAGGCTCCTTCCTAGGAAACCCATGGCAAATCTCATCGTTTATGGAGGCACATGTTGCATACTTATATCCCATATATCCCTTTTGTTCTGCTGTGGCTCCATGTTTCTCTAAATATTCTTCCACAAACTGGTCTATTTCATAAGTGGTAATCCCAGGTCTGATCATATCAGCAATTTTCCTATGTACACTTGCTAAAAGCTTACCAGCTTCCCTCATCTTCTCTATTTCCTGTTTCGTCTTGATTATTATCATAATATATTCGCCCTCTCTTTAGTCATGCTATATTATATATATCAAATATGTGTAGCTTAATCAAATACCCTATTTTTACTAATCAAAGCAATAAATCTTTCGTCTTCTTTAATATTATTAAAATCTTCATCGCCAACAGCCATATCCACAATTTTAGGGTGTAACAATATGGATTTTCTTAAATCCTTTATAGCTAAAGTAACCATATTCAATCTTGAATAACAACAAGCTCTATTATAATATAGATATTCCGCATATGGATTATATTTTATCCCCTCCGTCAGTACCTCTATGCATTCTTTTAGCCTACCTTCCTCGATATATATGGCTGATTTGTTTAGATAGGCATAGGAATATTTTTCATTTTCCAGAGATCTATCGTAATATTCTATAGCCTTTTCATTATTTCCCAACCGCTTATATATAACCCCCATATTGAATAATGCCTTATAATAATACGGCTCCAACTCTATGCTCTTACTTATCATAATATAAGCCTTGTTATAATCCCCCATCTCCTCATATATAGAGCCTAAATTATTATAAGCGATATAATCATCTGGTTTGATTCTTATAACCTTTTCATAATAGTTAATAGCTTTTTCCTTATTTCCCATTTCATCATATATATTTGCTATATAGAAATAGGCCCTATCATATCCAGGATCTATCTCCACGGCTTTAAAATAGTATTCCAATGCTTTTTCATCATCTCCACATCTTTCATACATGGTAGCCATCCCATAGAAAGCCCCCGCCTGCCTGTCATCTAGTTGAACTATTTTTCTATAGGTATTGAATGCCTCATTGGGAATATCCAATTCATCATATATGATGGCCATATTATATAGAATCCTTATATCCTCATCTTTCGAACCTTTAAATTCTAAAGCCTTGCTATAAAATTCAATTGCCCTTTTCCTATCGCCATCTAGATAGGAGTTCTCCGCTAATATAATATAATTCCTTCTTCTATCGCTATCCTGTAAATGTCTATTCATCTATTTACACCTCTAAAAAATGCTCTCTATATAGTGTATCATATACCATTATTATATTCTCAATCTAAATAAGGATGGCATTTGCCATCCTTATTATATCATACCTTTAAAGCCCTAATGGAGTTTAATATTGCTATTATGGAGACGCCAACATCTGCAAATACAGCCTCCCACATTGTGGCGACGCCAAAAGCCCCCAATGCTAATACCATAAGCTTTACACCTAATGCAAATAGTATATTCTGGGTGACTATCCTCTTAGTGTTCTTGGCAATTTTTAATCCTGTAACAATCTTTCCAATTTCATCCGTCATTATCACTATATCTGAAGCTTCTATGGCCGCATCGGAACCTAATCCTCCCATAGCTATTCCAATATCTGCCCTAGCCAATACCGGTGCATCGTTGACACCATCTCCTACAAAAGCAACTTTACCCTTGCCCTCCTTCATAATCCTTTCAAATATCTCTACCTTGTCCTGAGGTAATAGGTCTCCATAAACTACATCTATATCCACTAATTCTCCTACTTTCCTAGCTATATCGCTATTGTCCCCCGATAGCATTACAGTCCTATGAATTCCTAATGATTTTATATCCCTTATGCTATCTGCTACACCTTCCTTCAACTCATCGGATACAGTTATAGTACCCACATGATCTCCACTCATGCCTATGTGGATTACAGTTCCTATCGTTTTCGTTTCTTTAACTTCTATTCCATAATCCTTAAGCAATTGTTTATTTCCTAAAAGAACCATTTGTCCATCTATATTCACCTTTATGCCCTTACCAGGTACTTCCACATAATCTTCGATTCTACTCTTATCTATATCCTTCCCGTAGGCCTCCATTATGGATATTGCTATAGGATGGTTGGAATAGACTTCGCCGTGGGCCGCCAGTTCTAATACCTCTTCTTCGGATAATTTACCATAGCTATCTATGCTGGTTACCTTAAATATCCCCTTGGTTATGGTTCCAGTCTTATCTAACACTATTGTATCCACATCGTTTAGTCCTTCTAGATAGTTTCCACCCTTGATCAATATACCTTTTTTAGAGGCACCTCCAATTCCACCAAAAAAACCCAATGGGATGGATATGACCAATGCGCAAGGACAAGATATTACAAGGAATACAAATGCTCTATATGCCCAATCCCTTATATCCTGACCAAAGAATAGTGGCGGTATAAGTCCAATAGCCAATGCTGTAAATACGACCACCGGAGTATAGTACCTAGCAAATTTGGTTATAAAGTTTTCAGTTGGAGCCTTTTTGCTAGAGGCATTCTCTACTAAATCCAATATCTTGGAAACAGTGGATTCTCCGAACTCCTTCTCTACCTGAACCCTTATAAGCCCCTCATTATTGATAAATCCACTCAACACTCTATCCCCAGCCATCGCTGTTCTTGGTAGGGATTCACCCGTAATATTTGAAGTATCAAAGGAAGTGTTTCCCTCCACTATAATTCCATCCAGTGGCACTTTCTCGCCTGGCTTTACTATTATATGATCCCCTATATGCACATCCTGTGGATCCACTATATTAACTTTTCCGCCTCTATCTAGATTAGCATAATCGGGCCTAATATCTAATAGGGATGAGATAGATCTTCTGGAATGGTTAACCGCCATACCTTGGAATAACTCTCCTACTTGATAAAATAGCATTACAGCAACCCCTTCAGGATATTCCCTTATTATAAATGCTCCTATGGTGGCAATGGACATTAAAAAGTATTCATCAAATGGTTGTCCCGCTATAATGTTTCTAGCTGCTCTTATTAAGATATCCATACCGACTACTAGATATGCTATCGCATATATGATAAATCTTGGCGCTCCTTCTAACTTAAACAACAATGGTATTATAAATAGAGCTGCCCCAACTAGAATTCTTACTATATCCCTTTTCCCTATACCCCCGTGATCATGAACCCCCTCATCCCTTTGGCTAATAACCACGTCGGGTTCCAGTTTCCCAACTATATCCCTTATTTGCCCAACAACAATTTCAGACATGCTCTCATCTATCAATTTGACCTTCAATATACTGGATACAAAATCCAAATTTACTCCGTCCACCCCATCTATATCACCAGTAAGCTTTTCAATCTTAGCTGCACATCCCGCACAATCTAAGCCCTTCAATTCCAATATTATTTCATGCATTTCTAAACCCCCTTTACCAAATATAATATATGATCAAGTATTCATATGTTATTATATCCATTTACGGTGATATTGTCAACAAAAGTCGATAAAAAAATACCCCAAAGCTAGGGGTATTCACGCTATTTTATTTATCCACCAATCTATATTTTAAGTTCTCCAATATACTTATATGATATCCCTCCGTCTTCATAATCAGCTCTATCTATCAAGGTCCATTTGCCTGTAATTCCTATAGTCATAGCCAAATTTTCAAAATAATACATTATTATTCCAGCATCCGCAAGGGAGAGCCCCTCTTCCCTAGAATAAGCCAATAGTAAGACCACCTTGTCATCTTCTAATACAAATCTCCAAGGTTGTCTATTGTGAAATGAAGGTGCAAACCTTATATAGTAAAACAGATCATCTAGACCCCTCTGTTCCAATTGATCCATGTCGATGGGCTTACCAATTTCTCCATTATATACTATATCTTCAATGCCAAATCTGCAGCTTCCCGCTTCCGTCACAAATGGATTTTTAGCAGCCGGATATCCGATAGCTAAAAGATAGTTTACATTTCCTTCCCCCGTAGAAAAAAGCTCTTTCCTTAAATCGCTATCTATATCTGTAAGGCTGATCCAACAACTACCTAATCCCAATTTCGTTAACTCAGTTATCAAATATTCCATACTATATGCACCATATATGATGTTTTCTTCCTTAGAATCATCTATATTTATTCCTACGTAATGGGGACTTTTTATCATAACCCCAGCATATCCACCGATGCCCTCCAAGGATTTAAATATCTTCTCTCCATCCTCAAATAGATTAAACCTATATCCTTCGTCTTCCATTTGATCACAACATTCTCTAATCTGATCCAATACATTCTTGCCTATTTTCCTATTTTTAAAATCCCTAATAGACTTTCGATTCCTTAAAAAATTGTTCATCAACATATAAAATCACCCTTCCTTATGTATATCATCATATATACCCATATTTTTAAAAAAGTACCTTCATATTAACGTAATAAACCTAGGGGTTTTCCCCTAGGTTTGGATATTTCCATTCAGAGTAGATTTTATGGCGTTTTCAATTTCCCTGTATCCAGTACACCTACATATATTGGACTGAAGCCACTCCTCTATCATATGATCGTCTGCATCTGGATGCAACTGTGCTAGGGAGTGACACACCATTAAAAAACCGGATGTACAATATCCGCATTGAAATCCATAGTTTTCTACAAAAGCCTTTTGAATAGGGGCATCCCTCAAGCCTTCAACAGTAAGAATCTGCTTTCCAATAGCTTCTACTGTCAATATAAGACATGATTTTATAGGCCTACCGTCTATTAGGACAGTGCAAGCTCCACAGTCCCCATTTTCACAGCCAGGCTTTGCACCTGTAAGCCCTAACTCATTTCTTAGGGTATATAATAATGTGTCAGAAGGTTTGACCCAAACTTCCCTATGTTCTCCGTTTACGTCTAATTTTAAAGTAGTACTTCCCAATACTTCAACCATCTAGCTCGCCTTCCTCCTCAAATTTGTCCAGTATCTCCTTTAACATAGTATGCAACATAAATATTCTATACTCGACAGAACCATTAAGATCTTCCAGTATCCTACCCGGTATATTTGGAATAGCCTTGCTTATTCGCCGATCTATGGGAATGGATCTATCATTTAGGATATCCTCCATTTTATAAGATCTAAAGGGATACTCACATACACCGCTAAATCCAAAATTGATTCTTTCACCATCCTTCAATCCCGATATAGTAATCAAAGGATAGTCTATCTTTTCATTTTTAGTTCTCTTTACATGAACATGTGGTAAATTTAAAAATCTCTCTTCCACAACTATCTGAACTATAATCTCACATGGATTAAGCCCCTTTTCTCTATCATATATATATTCTATTGGAATTTTTCTCTCGCCATTCCTATCAACTGCTATCACTTTGCTGTTGGAAACCATTAAGGGTAGGGCTGACTCCCTATATATAATGGTCCCTGTCAAATTACCCCCCATCGTAATCTTCTCCTGTATGGTATGATCGGCTATCCTCTTAACGGCCCGACTAAGCAATGGAAAGTAGTTTAGCTCGGCGACCTTGTTCAATGTAACGCCAGAACCTATTACCAGCTTTCCATCCCTTATTTCACATACATTACATTCTGGAATGCCCTTAATATCTATAACTGCATCCATATATATATATTATGCACCCTAGCCATGCTAATTATCTCCGTTCCACCGCCATAATAAATAGGTTCCCTTCCAGATGATTTCAATCTATTAAATAGCTGAATCGCCTCTTTTATCTTCTTTGGTCTATAATATTCAAAATCAAAAGGTATCATATTTGCCTCCAGTCTTAGTTCCCCATATCAACTCTGGGGAAATCGGTATTCTGTCAAATTCTTTTCCCACAGCTAACGATATAGCATTGGCTAGGGCCCCTGGGATTCCAATTATACCGTGCTCGGCCAAGCCCCGAGCCCCAAAGGGACCATCGATCTGTGGGGTTTCTATAAAGTTGACTATATACTCTGGGTTTTCCCCAAAATGAATCAGTTTATAGGTTCGGAGGGATGTGTTTTGAGCTATCCCATCATCACTATATAGGAATTCCTCCCTAGTTCCTAGCCCTAACCCCATGCTCATGCCACCCATTATAAGCCCTCTAGCCGTTTTAGGATTGATTACCTTTCCTACATCTATGGCTGTAGCTGCTTTTAATAGCCTGTAGGTATATTTTTCAGGATC
This sequence comes from Tepidimicrobium sp., assembly GCA_012839395.1. Taxonomy (GTDB): domain Bacteria; phylum Bacillota; class Clostridia; order Tissierellales; family Tepidimicrobiaceae; genus DUNJ01. Next base: position 6,865 of record DUNJ01000127.1, on the reverse strand, counting down.
ATATTCTATTTCCACTGCCTGCGCACCGACTGTCCAAGATACCCCGGTTTTACCCCTTCCCGTCTTTAAATCCAATGGAACCAGGCGTTTCATTATATAGGTACCCCTACCAATGATGGGGCCCCATATAGCGGAACCCCCAGGGTATTCATACCCCTGGACTAGCTTTTTAAATTCAACCCCCCTATCTGGATCATCTTTTAAATACACCCTCTGACCCATCACCTCCAAATCATTTGGAGTGCAAGCCAGTATTATAGAGGCTAAGCTTTTCAACTGCCGTATTAAATCTTCACCAGCCTTAATAACGGCATTTCCCACCATAAAAGTGGTCATACTAGCCACCGTCTTCCAATGCTTTGGGGATAACTGAGTATCTACTTCCATAAATACATGGATATCGTTAATGTCCATTTTCATCTTTTCTGCTAGTATCTGGGCTATGGTGGTTTTCATCCCCGGGCCAATTTCCGTAGCACCAAAATTCAAATTTATACTCCCATCGGAATTTAAAGTAAGGCTAACCCCAGTTGCGGCATTAACTGGCGAGTTGGAGGTTTTCCAAAAACAACTTACTCCCTTAGCCCGTATCTTCCCATCGGATTCCACTATCCTATTGCCCTCATCCCAGTTAATAGACTCCTTTAACTTTAATATACAGGCCCTTAAATCCCCCGTGTTACTCAATGTTATTTTAGTCTGTGTGCCTGCGGTATCCCCCTCAGATATAGCATTTACCATCCTGATATCTAGAGGATCCATATTTAATGCGCTAGCCAACTTATCTACTGCCCTCTCCATAGCAAAGGTGGAAGCAGTATGACCAAATCCCCGATAAGATGTAACATAGATATGGTTTGTATATACAGAGTAGGAATCGATATGAACATTTTCAATATTGTACGGTCCAGTGCCGTCACTCGCCATAGCCTTAGCCATCCGGGGCCCAGTACCAGCATAAGCACCGCAATCCACAAAATAGGTAGCTTCCAATGCCTTTATAATCCCATCCTTAGTTGCTCCTATTTTAATTGTAGATTCAGTTGATATTTTAGATGGGGAACTAGATATATCCTCCTCTCTCGAATTGGCTATTCTGACCTTTCTTCCTCCAACCGCTCTAGAAGCTAGATAAGCCAAAAATTCCAAGTCCACTGATGCCTTACCACCAAAAGCCCCACCTACAAGGGGTACCTTTATTATGATATTTCCCTCAGGTATACCAAATACCTTGGAAATTTCCTCCTTAACTGCAAAAGGTGCCTGAGAAGATGTAGATATTATAACCCTACCGTCGGGTAATATCTCCGCCACCGCATTTCTAGTCTCCATAGCTAAATGATCAGATTGTGGGATGAAAGCTTTTGACTCTATGACGATATCACTTTCTTCCCAACCCCTATTCATATCGCCTTTTCTAATCCTTACATGATCCAATAGATTTGATCCAGCTTTGGGTTGTATCGTGCCATCTGGACAAAAATATTTACCTATGTTTTCATGTATCAAAGGGGCTTGAGAACTTATAGATTCACCAATTGAATTGATAACAGGTAAAGGTTCATAATCTACCTCTATAAGCTTGGTGGCTTTCATCGCTTCCTGTTCGCTATGTGCTACTACCAATGCTACTGGCTCCCCAAAGCACCTTACCCTATTCCTAGCTATAGGTGGTCTATCCTCTATTATAGAACCGGTCAATACTGGGAAATAATCACCGGTAATTACAGCTAGGACACCATCGGATTTTAAAGCCCTAGAAGTATCTATGGATTTTATTAAAGCATGGGCATAAGGACTGGTCAATATCCTGGCATTTAACATATCCCGCTCTAATCTATCGCTATTATATTTGGCGGCACCAGTAACCTTATCCCAAGCTTCTTTTCTTACGGTATCTACCCCAATTTGTGGCATCCGTTCTATCACCTAACCTTCCTTTTAATGTGTTGAAATAAACTTTATATTAATTAGACGACTCCAATATTAACGAAATAGATATCCTGTATGATCATTCCCTAAATAATGTATATTAGCTGTAATCTTTATTATATCGTTTTCATGCTCATGATGAATTTTTACATTCGATGGCCTGCCATCGTCTCCTCTTCTTTGTAAATGTTCAATTACTATATTAGTTGCTGTATCATCGTCATATTTATCATAGTCCTCTTTATATTCATCAGCGGATATCTCCAATATCAATCTATGTTCCCCCCCATCTACTATTCTTCTCTCTATAATATTTTCAAATTTCACAGAATACCTCCTCCGCAGTCAATATAAGATCCTTCTATAGATATTTTCCCTATAAAAAGAATTTTTATGTTCGTATACCTATAACTTTTAACAAAATTTGAATATTCTTAAGCCCAAAAGTGGAAAATAAATCTAACAAACTTTATATGGAGGATTAGTATGGGTATTTACAATCATAACAATTTTAAAAAACGACCAGAATCCTATTGGCTAGCATCTACTTCTGATACCGATTATCCAACTTTACACCAGGATATAGAGGTAGACCTAGCCATAATAGGCGGAGGGTTAGTAGGAATTTCCTGTGCATATCTATTGGGAAAGGAAGGATTAAAAATAGCAGTTATCGAAGCAAGCCGAATCTGCAAAGGAACTACGGCTCATACAACAGCTAAAATTACATCCCAGCATGGTCTTATTTACAATAAAATTCAAAGTAATTTGGGAAATGAACTAGCTCAACAATATGCAGAAGCTAATGAGTTCGCCATAGGAGAAATAAGGAGGATAATACAAATAAACGGTATAGATTGCGATTATATTGCTCAACCTGCATTCATATATACCCAAGATGAGAAATATATAGAGAAAATCAGGAATGAAGTTAAAGTGACTTCTGATTTGGGAATCAAGGCCTCCTATGTAAACAATCTTCCCCTTCCCATAGATATAAAAGCAGGAATCAAGTTCGACAATCAAGCTCAATTTCACCCCCGCAAGTATATACTAGGATTAGCTGCTAACATCCATAATGACGATGTAAAGATATTTGAAAACACCAGGGTGGTAGATATTGAGGAAGATAGGAATTATATACTTACAACCGATAAGGGAAAAAAAGTGAGATCGAAGAATGTTATAATAGCCTCTCATTATCCTTTCTATAATAAACATGGTGGTTATTTTACAAGGCTTTATCCTGAAAAATCATATATTGTGGGAATTAAAGCTAAAGAAAAATATCCAGGCGGAATGTACATAAATGCGGAAGATCCGGCCCGTTCCCTACGCCATCAGAATACAGATGATGGGGAACTAATATTAGTGGTAGGAGAGCACCATAAAACTGGTCAAAGTGAAAACACCAATAAACATTACCGGGCATTACTGGATTTTGCCAACACCCTATTCACCATAGAGGATATTTCTTATAGATGGTCTACCCAAGATTGTATGACTCTGGACGGGGTGCCTTATGTGGGTAATTTTACTACTAATACACCTAACCTGTATGTGGCCACAGGGTTTGGCAAATGGGGTATGACAAATAGTATGGTATCGGCTATAGTTCTGAGGGATTTGATCGTCGAAGGGCAAAGTCCATGGCAAGATGTATATAACCCATCTCGAAAGACCATTATCGCTTCAGCTAAAAATTTCTTAGTACAAAATTTTAATGTAGCCGAACAACTTATAGAGGGAAAGCTTGAATCCCTACCTAAAAATATAGATATTGAGCCTGGTGAAGGTAAAATATTAAAAATTGATGGAAAAAGGATAGGTGTATTTCAGGATGAAGAAGGAACACTTCATATAATTAATACCACCTGTACCCATATGGGTTGTGAATTGAATTGGAATTCTGCTGAAAGAAGCTGGGATTGTCCTTGCCATGGTTCTAGATTTACCTATAAGGGAGATATAATAGAAGGACCAGCTGTAGAATCTTTGAAAACTGACAAAGACGTAAATACCATTCAAAAATTATTCAAAGATGATTTCTAATACCACATTTTAACCCTGTTGCACCTTACTCCCATCTCTACATACTATGTAATAAATAGATTGTAAAGGTGGGAGTATATGAACTGCATAAATAAGGTAGAATTGAACTTAATTGAAAGCATACGCCTGCTATGGTCACAACATGCTAATTGGACTGGAGCTGCCATCACGACTATTGTTCTAGAAACCCCTAATGAAAAATTTGTAGTGAATAGACTTCTTAGAAATCCCATAGATTTTGCAATGAACCTAACTCCTTTCTATGGAAGCGTATGCTCATACCATTTTGGTGAACTGCTAACAGAACATCTTCAACTAGCCGCTCAGCTTATCGAAGCTATTATGGATGGTGAAAGCAAGAGGGCAAAGAGATTAAAGCAAGAATGGTATAGCAATGGAAATGAAATATCTATGTTTTTAGGTTCTATCAACCCCTATTGGTCTGCCGATAAATGGAAGACAATGTTCTATGTACATCTAGATTATATTATGCAAGAAGTCCATCATCTAATAGATGGAGAATATCAACAAGCTATAAATGTGCAAGATCAATTAGAGTTAGAAGCTCTAGAGATGGGAGATATGATGGCCAGGGGTATTTTAAAACAATTTCCATATATGTTCTGTAGATAATGGCCAATATAAAAAGTGGAAGGAGTTTTCCTCCCACTTCTTTTTTTGTTTTAGCTTTAATCCCAATTCTTTTAGACTAACATAAACATTAATTACCTATAGTTAAAAATAGATACACTACACAGGATCTTACGGCCAATTATATATAATCTCAATTCCTTATGGATAATCTACAAACTCTTGTGCATATCAGTACTATTATATTTCTCATTTTTTATAAAATATAACCGATACAAATATTCCCTTTACAAATTCTAATTTAATCGCTATAATATCGATATACCCCATAGGGGTATATTCGGTATATAAGGAGGAATATATATGGAAAATTATTATATTAAAACCAACCGTACTTTCAGCAGTATTAGAAAATATGCGTGGATATTTACAGTATTAGTAGCAATTGGAGGTTTATGGGTACCAAAATTAGGATTATTAGTTATATTAATTATGATTGGATTAACTGCTACATCTTTCTTTACAGGTAGATACTGGTGTGGTAACTTCTGCCCTCATGGTTCCTTGTTTGATAGAGTAATTATGCCTATAAGCTTTAATAAAAAAATCCCTAACTTTCTAAAATCAAAAATTATGATTGTTGGGTTTTTCCTATTCTTTATGTATAATTTTTCTAGAAAAGTAATTGGAGTATCAAGTTTTTGGGGAAGTTATGATTTTTTAAATAAGTTAGGCTTTGTCTTTGTCACTACCTATTTAATGGTCTTAATAACAGGTGGATTGCTAAGTATATTTATTAATCCAAGAGCCTGGTGCCAATTTTGTCCCATGGGCTCTATACAAAAACTAGCCTACAAACTTGGTAAATCCATTGGTGCCACTGAAAAGAATGAAAAAAAGATTTCCATAGAACACCCAGATAAATGTCATATGTGTGGTAAATGCTCAAGAGTATGTCCTTTCCAATTAACCCCTTATTTAGAATTTGGAGAGGATCATCAATTCCATAACATTAACTGTATAAAATGTGCCACTTGTGTTGAAAACTGCCCAGCAAATATATTATCCTTAAGAACAGAAGAAGAAGCTACAGAAATGATTGAAAACGTTTGTATAGAAGGATACGAAAATCGTCAAAGGATAAGGGCGAAGATTACAGATATTAAAGAATTAGGTAAAGATATAAGGGAATATACTTTTATCTTCATATCCCCTGAAAAAGTGGATTATAAAGCAGGCCAATTTATCTTAATAAAAATACAAGATGAACCGAAAGCTTACAGGGCCTACTCTATCTCATCTGCTAATGAAGACAGCACTAAATTAAGTGTAATCATAGAGAGGGTAGAAAATGGTTATGGTACTAATATCATATTTAATGACTTCAAGGTAGGAGATATAGTAGATTTAGAAGGACCTATGGGAAATGAATTAGTAGTAGATAATTCAGCTGAAAAGGTTCTATTTGTTGGAAATGGAATAGGTATTACACCATTTATCGGATTAACTAGGGAAATATTGTCAAATAGCTCTTCAGTAAAAGATATAAAACTACTAGATGGTCAAAGATATGAAAATGAATTCTTATATAAAGGCTATTTTGAAAGCCTAAGCCAAGAGGAGGATAGGTTCCAATACATTCCTGTAGTATCTAGAGATAAAAATAGTTCTTTAAAAAAGGGTTATGTAACCCATGTACTTAAGGATATGAATTTAGACGGCTATAAAGTTTATATGTGCGGATCTAAAAATATGATAGTAGATAGCTATAATATACTTTTGGATAAAGGTGTGAAGAAAGAAGATATATTTTATGAAAGCGAAGAAAGAATCGCAATGTAAATATGTCAACTCAGGGGAATGTAAATAATTTGCCGCTTTTAGAATTTAATTGCACCCTTATAGACAAGAGTTAAACTTAGCTATTTTGCAAATAATTTATAATGAGAATTTGTATTCTCTTAAAACTTCTTTAGGTAGAGGAGACTATAGTTTTTAATGGCTTTGCTATTTTGCTATAGTCTCCTTTTTGTACCTGGTTTTTATAGAGATCCTTCTATCCGACCTTCCAAGAATATTAAATGTTTATAGCTTGCATATTTAAAGAATTCATTTTATCCTGTCCAAATACCTAAGATATCTTTAAATCCATCTAAATTAACACCTAAAAATACATATGCAGCCTTGTTCTTAATCTGTCCATCCTCTCTTACTTTGTAATGTATTGCATTTATAAAAACAAATGAATTCTTTTTCTATTATAAAATCCTTCTATATATTGAAATAATGC
>DUNJ01000206.1 GCA_012839395.1 Tepidimicrobium sp. | reverse complement strand
GAGGAGTATTCTATGTAATGTTTTTACTTCCTTTAAGTGGTCATGGATTTAGATAAAAGCCCGGTCATATAGCTTGGGGAAAAACAGTAATGTTTGATAGATGTGTTATCTAAAGAACGTTAATTAGATTTGTAAAGGAGGGAGATTCTTTTTTGTGGCGTCAAAGCCTTGTACTTATTTAAAAACAGGAGGTATCCCATGAAAAAACGTTTATTCATTGTTACTTTTCTTGTGTTAGTACTTTTAAGTGTTGTCGGTGCTCAAGCATCCCCTATCGCTTTTAAAGCCGGGGAATGGAAGATGGCAATCGGCGATGGTAAAGTAGTCTTTGAAGATGGTGCTGCACATGTTACCGATTATAAGGGCTATAAGCTCCTTCAAAGAGGCTACCACAGTAATGTTGGCCAATTTAGTTTAGCAGGCTATACTGGTTTAGAACTTGAAGTAAAAGTTGTTGAAGAAGACACTGAGTTCGAGGTTGCCATTCAATTAGAAGATTGGGCTTGGAACGTTGTGTATAAAGATGAGTTAAGTCCAAGCGATGATTGGGTAAAAGTAGAAGTTGATCTAAGCGGATTAAATCTTTCTGCAATCAATGCTCTATGTATTCAAGCATCAGCAGGCGACTTCTCAGTCCGCAATATTCAACCTACACCTGTAGCTAGTGCTAGTGCAGGCGGTTCGTCGAGTAATGTGAAAATGACCGGTAAAGCGGAATTAAATATTACTGCTAAGAAGGTTGATATATATGCTAACCTAGATGATATAGGTAACTCCGTGGTTGGTTTTAATGACAATGACTGGTTAATTGAAGATGAAAATGAAGCCAATGGGGTATTAGTGTTTAATGGTAACCACATGAAGGTAACGGAGTATCCCGGCTGGAAACGAGTTGAACGTAAAAAAGGTGATGATCTTTCCGAATATACCGGAATTCAATTTGAAGTAAAGGTCGAAAAATCCACACAGGTTCAGTTTATTATTCAGCCAGAAGACTGGGGCTGGAATCAGTTCGCATACGATATTTCATCAAATGATGGTTGGGTTACCGTGGTGTTTGATTTCGAGGAAAAAGGATTAACTGCTGACGATATGAGTAAAGCTAATGCAATCGTTTTTCAAGCAGGAGAAAATTTCGAAGTCCGAAATATTACAGTACTTCCAGTCGAAGTTCTTGGTCAAGGTACAGACTTTGAACGCGATTACGGTGTTGAACTTGGACTAAACTACGTAATCAACGATGATTGGGAAGCAAACTTCAATGCTACAGTTGGCGAAAATTACTTTAAAGCGGGTATGGCAGAAGTAAAAGGTACCCCCGGTGATCTAAATGTACGTGCATTTACAAACGGCACAGGTGCAAACATGGGCGATCCCATGAATATAATCAAAGGCGATAAGTTTTATGAAAATAAAACTGCAGGTATTGATTTTAGAATGCCTGTATCTATAGGTTCGGGTCACTTCTTTGCATCTACTCCAGTTGCCGACCCAGGCAAGAGGGGACTTTTAGGTGGATCGTTCAAGGCAACAGTTGCAGATTCTGCTGAAATTCAATTGTTAGGTGCTACTGAATTTCTACCGGACTTAAAGGATGCAGATGATAATCTGATTAAGCGCCCTTACGTAATTGGTTCTGCATTTGAAGCAGCTGCTGGTGGCGTAAGCCTAAGCGGTGAGGCTCTCACTAGTGGTAAAAAAGGACTGGGTCTTTACGGTAAAGTTGGTTGGGGTAATTTAGAGGCAGCGATAACCCATGCTACTAAGGATCTTTGGACCAATAGAAGCGACCACGACGATGGTGGTTATGGCACATACCACGCTAAAGGTGATATGGATGTATTAGAGAACTTGAACGTAGGTCTCTACTTCAACCAGTGGTATAAGCTAGAAAAAGGCGAATATAAGAATTTCATGTTGAAGCCTAGTCTCAATTGGGAAATCAACGAAAACGCTAAATTAGATGCATTTTTCGAGTACAAAAAAGCTTACGATT
>DUNJ01000207.1 GCA_012839395.1 Tepidimicrobium sp. | reverse complement strand
CCGATACGAGCAGGCAAATCAGTAGTGTTTCCGCTGATTACCGAGGCACGTGAATTCATTGAGCCCGGCGGGCGTCTGCTTGTGGTGGCCCGTATTTAGAATGCTTTTTGACCCTTGTTTCGTACGGGCCACCACAAGCAGACGCCCGCCGGGCTCAATGAATTCACGTGCCTCGGTAATCAGCGGAAACACTACTGATTTGCCTGCTCGTATCGGAGGATTACATAGGACAAGATCGAACTTGATACCCTGCACAGGTTCAAATCCGGTACCTGATAAGACCTTTGCGTTTGTCAGCCGGTTCAGCCTGACGTTTTCTGCAGCCAGTTCACATGCTCTGCTGTTGACATCCACCATGAAGACCTCTGATTCCGGAGAAAGCCTAGCAGCTACAATGCCTATCGGCCCATATCCGCACCCGAGATCCAGAATCCTCTCAGCCTTGCCGATGTTCATTGTGTCTATGAGGAGTCTTGTTCCACGATCAAGTCTGCCCCTGGAAAACACCCCTCTGTCAGTAAGGAACCTGAAGGAGGACCCCCTGATATCAACGGTAATCTCCTTTATGGACCGCTCTGAACTTGGCTTTTCGGTAAAGTAGTGCTCCGCCAATAGCGGTAGTCCCCCCCTATTCCTCGCGTTTGCAGTCGTGGGATTGCCGGCATTTTTGTCTTAAACTTGTTCCGGCGAATGCGAGCCCTGACTGTATCTATGAAATCCCGATCAAAACCGAGCTTCATCAGTTCTTGTTTGCTTCGTCTCCCATCCACCATGAGACAGAGGAGTCTATCCAGATCATCATAGGTAAAGCCTAAGTCTTCCTCATCAGTCTGACCCACCCAAAAATCCGCGCTCGGGGGTTTTACCACAATATTCTCGGGAACCCCAAGATACCTTGCATATGAACGAACCTGCGTCTTGTAGAGGTCACCCAAAGGATCAAAGGCAAAGGCAAGATCCCCGTGGAGGGTCCCATAGCCGAGAAGAAGCTCTGTTTTGTTGCTTGTCCCGATAACAAGACCGTCAGTGGCAGCAGACAGGTCATAGAGCAATATCATTCTCTGTCTGGCCATTATGTTCCCTAACCTTACTCTGTCAGGTTCTTCTCCTGTAGCAGCGAAAAGCGCAGCCCGACACTGATCGACCATAGGGGTAATGTCTATTGTGACACACTTCAGGCCAAGAGTGTCCCTGACATTCTTGGCATCCTTAAGGCTTTCAGGATCTGTGGCATGGTACTTAAGAACAGCAGCAAGGACGTTATCAGAACCCAGAGCCTCAGCCAGAATAAATGCCAAGACAGTGGAGTCAAGTCCTCCGGAAAGCCCGAACACAGCTTTCTTTCGTCCTGCCTTTGACATCTGGTCTTTCACAAATTCAATCAGGGTTTCATGGATCTTCTCAGCATCAACTTGAAGGCCTGGGACGACAATAGACGAATAAAGCATTCATATACCTCTCTCGGATTTCATTATTTTCCGGCAAACTCCGGTTTGCGCTTCTCAAGAAATGCAGAAGTTCCCTCTTTCATGTCTTCT
>DUNJ01000126.1 GCA_012839395.1 Tepidimicrobium sp. | reverse complement strand
ATTATATACAATAGCCTTGGCAGTAGATTATCTATATCTGGTATGAATTTTAACATATTGGTGGCATTTCCTAAAATGAGGTTCTACTATGAATCTTTGAATTAACGTATTTCCCACATTTCCCAATATAAGTAGGGCTAGAAAAATTAATCGAATACCTTTTGTTTTCCAAATCTACTGGATATAATTCCGGATGCCAGCATTATGATATAGGGTATGATGGATTCACCTTTTGCTATTTCATAGCGTTTAATATTTTCTCATATAATGCTGTTTTCCTCTTTTCAAAAAAGGCTTCAAAATCATCGGCCCTTATCGATTGAACATCGATCATATGGGTTTTTAGTATCTCGTCTAATTCTTCCCTATCTATATTCCTTTTCTTTTCTAAATCATCTAAATAAATACTTGGTGCATTTCCACCTATTGAGCGATTTGTTTTAGCTGATAAAGGTGTTTTATTTACTATCGAATTATATAAATCCCTTGATATACTCTTACTCTTACAATATCTCCTGGGAAATATATGGTGAATATCTATGCTATCATCATCATATACTTGTAAGTCTATTGGAACGCCTGACATAAAGTCCCTACATCCTTCTCGCATCAATAATGTATGTACTCCCTTATATGCTGCGCTATTCCTGGTACGCATAGTGATAAGCCTGTCAAATTCAAATGTAGCTTCTTTTATCGTATCTGGCTCCTCTCCCCCCTCTATCCACCTTATAACCTGAGGTAAATCCTTCGCAAAACGGGTTTCCGTTGCTGCACCATAGAGTTCACCGAAAACTCCACACCAATACCAACGGGCAATTTTCTGTCTTACACTATAGTTATGAGCCTTAGATCCCAGTTGTGTAAAGATTGCTGCCAATGGTACCAGCTGAGATGCATATGGCACGTCCCGCTTAGAGAATATCTTCTGTTCCATTAAAAATTTAGCAGCCTCATAGAATCCCTTTTCAACCTCATCGCTCCATTTTTTATATTCCTCTAAAGTTAAGCCTAATATATCACGCCGCTTGCAGCTCACCGCTGCATTTGGATTCCGCCGTTTTTTGTTATACGTAACAAGCAGAGCGATAGCCTGAAGAAAATCGGTATTTTCTAATATAGATAGTATTGGATTATTTGCAAAGCCTTTGATATCATCTTTGGCTCGACCATTGCATCTTAATTTCCAATCATCTCGTAGCGAAAAATTATCTGCTGCAAAGGAGGCCGTCAGCAACTCAAAGACCGTAAGGGTAACTCCGCCAGTGTTTACATTCTCAAATACTTGGCATACCGCTTCCTTTGGAGTGGTGTTTAATAGGGTGATGGCAGGTATCTGATAATTATTAAAAGCTGAATGCACATCCGCCATAAAATCCGCCCATTTTTTAAACCGCTTATTTGAATCACCAGTTTTAAAATATTGATTCTGCCATTTAAGGAGTTTGTCCGAATCGAATAAGTATTGTACCGGAATCATGCCCGCTTCACATTCTTTTTCTATAGTTGAATAATCTGCTAATATTACGCTGCCTTTCCCCTTCAAAATCTTATCTTCTGGTACCGATACTATAGCCTCATCCTTATCTGCATAAGGATCCGTTGCAATATTTATATCCAGGTAATACCATCGTTTTATCCTTCTACCTCTACTATCCCTGGTAGTTACCGCACTATCAATATAAAGCGCTTGATAAAGGGATGTAATCCGCTGCTGCCCATCCAATATAAACTGCTGCGGTTCAGGTGAAGGATTTAAGTTTACACCTTCTACCAATCTAGATTTAAATCTTACGTCAGGATTTCCGGTTTCTAAAAGCATAATTGCACCTATGGGATATGATTTAAGAATGCTGACCAATAGCCTACGAATCCGTTCATCATCCCATATCCAACCCCTTTGAAAATCTGGCAGTTGTATTCTGCCATGCTTAACCAAATTGAGTATCCCCTTTAACATTTCAGAGGTACTATGAAAAATTGTAGACATATATAACCCCCCTATTTTAATTATTCAATAGCCTTAAAATATCGCATTCCCCATTCCACTTTTAAAAATCATTTCCCCGGTACATTCTTTTAGATAATATTATTATACCATAAGTTTTAGGCTATTCTATTATGCCATAGATGAAAAACGTTGATCCTATTATAGTTAGTGCTATAAGTAGATCCATATTGACTTCGCATCTGTAGATGGTACTATTAATTTAAACGAACAGGTAGCCACTAAACTAACTAAGAAAGGGCAAGAAGGAAGGCGGTATAAAAAGGGGGATCATATTTATGAACAACTCTATTGAAAGACGGTCTTTTATATTGGGTATGATTACCACCTTTGTAGAATGCATAGCTACTGAGTTAATAGACTTTTAATATCTGCTAGTGAGAAGTAGTTTATCCATCCTACTATAAAATGTACCCTTAGTCTACATTTACCTTTGTATCTGTAGAGGTCATAACCTAAAAATTTAATTTTACTTGTGTGGGCTATTCCTGTTTTATCTTTATTGGCTTTTAAGAATAACTTTTCTTCTAAAAATAGAGTTATGTTCCTCCTTCTGTCTTTTGAAACATTCCTTTATCTATT
>DUNJ01000008.1 GCA_012839395.1 Tepidimicrobium sp. | reverse complement strand
TTACCGCCGGTGAGGAATTACACCTCGCCCTGAAGATTCTTATTTTCTACATATATTATAGTATCGATGTTGAGGATTGTCAACTATTTGACATTTTTTTATAAACATAAAAAAGCGGTTTCCCCAAAGCAGTGTCGATGGAAAACCGCCTATTACCACCTATATCCTAAAGCCCCTTCACCATATGCAGGGTTTCTTCGGTGTAACTAGTTCTAACCATGGTATATCCATTGAACATGCTATTTACCTCATCGTCCCCTGTATCTACCAAAAGGGGTTTATTTCCTAAGGACATCAACTTCTTCTTGGTAGCGATTATAATTATATTTTCCTTCCCCACCTCTTTAATTACATTTGCACTCAACTGCTGATTGCCCCTACCAAATACATATCCCTGGCCACCTATTACGGTAACTATTATCTTGGCATCCTTCCCCTTTATATGCTCCAATATCTGCTGCTCGTTTACATCGGAGGCCACCAATTCCTTGTTCTTTACTATATCTATGCCCAAAAGGGTATTGGGCAGTCCCAGTTTATCCATAATAGGCCTTGTGGAGGTACCAGAACCTATTATATACAATACATCTGGTTTCATCTGCTCTATTATCTTATCAGATATGCCATCCAATGCGGCCTCCTCCCCCACTATTCCGCCGGATTTCTGATTCTGTACCAGATCCGGTTCAAAGGGCACCTTCATATATCCATATAGTTTTGCCGTTACCTGCCCCTCCCTAAAGGCTTCCTCGTCGATATCCATAACTTCCATTTCTTTTATATCCATATCCTCCTGATTTTGGAGAAATTTTAACGCTACTTCCCCCGCGCTTCTAGGATGGTTGGCATATACACCTGAATGGATCTTCACCCCTGCCGGTATTCCGATAACTGGAACCTGGGTATCCACAACGTTGTATATATTTCTAGCCGTTCCATCTCCACCAGCAAATAGGATTAGGTCCACTCCCTTATCCAACATCTTCCTTGCTGCTTCCTCCGTATCCTTAGGTCCAACCTCCTCCTTCCTTTCCCCTAAAACTTGGAAATCAAACCCCATTTCAGCAACTTCCTCTTCTCCCATAGCGCCTGGGTATGTGAATATTTGAATTCTATCCTTCAAACCTAATAAAGGCTCTAAGGCCTTCTTGGCCTTATCCGGTGCTTCAGGCAATGCTCCCAGTTCTCGGGCCTTTTTCAATATTTCCGGTCCATCAGTTCCCTTCAGCCCAACCTTGCCACCCATACCGGCAATGGGATTGACTATAAATCCTAATTTCATACGAACACCCCTTATATATTATTTTATAGACTATATAATATCCATAACTGTATTGCCTATATTAGTTCTACCCCTCAACCTCATAATTTAAAACCCCTTTAGGTATTATATACTAAAATTTAAGGGCACCTACCGATAACCGACAGGTGCCCTTAAATTCATATAGATCTTTATACCCTTTGAAGTCCACTTCCAATGGATGGGGCTGTTTCCTCTCCCCCTTCCAATATAGGAAATGATAATATGAACTTGGTGCCCTTTCCAACCTTGCTATCTATATGTATACGCCCATTATGATTTTCCACCACATTCTTTACTATGTTCAATCCCAACCCAGTGCTGGTAGATCCCTTAGTGGTATAATAAGGATCAAATATCCTATCCAAATCTTCTTCATCTATTCCCTTTCCAGTATCGGAAATCTCCACTATGGCCTTCCCATTTTTATCATAGGTCTTGATGGTCAATACTCCTGAATCCCCCATAGCATCTATTCCATTGAATATTATATTTAATAAGGAATGCCTGATTTCATACTCATTTCCATATATTAGCGCATTGGAGTTTAAAGATATATCTATTTCAAGGTCCTTGTTCTCCTTAATAGCCGAGGTCTTAAATTTATATTTTGTCATTACTATACATTTATTAACTATATCATCGAAACTATAATAAGCCTTACTATTGCTGGATGACCCCCTTATATAGCTTTTTATATTATCTATCGTGTTCCTTCCATCCAATGCAGTCTTGTTGATTATATCAAGGTATTTCATAATCTCTGGCCGCTCATCCATGGCCAAGGACAGCTGAACATACCCTGCTATGGTGGATAATAGGTTGTTTATATCGTGTACTGCTCCCTCCATTATATCCCCCAATGCCTTTAGATGCTCTATCCTCTTTATCTCCTTATCACAGATCCTATCGCAGTAACATTCCTTGCATATTCTAATTAGCGATTGATGAATTAATTCAGCAGGGGTACAGCGTTTAATATCGTTCCCCTTCTCTATTAATAATAGTTCATAATCCGTTAGCAATGTATTTTCATAATCCAACTCGATACATTCCATCATATATCTGAATATAAACCTTATATTCCTTATTAGCGAGACGGCTTTTATCCTATTATAGATGGATTGT
>DUNJ01000125.1 GCA_012839395.1 Tepidimicrobium sp. | reverse complement strand
TTGGGTATTTCTGTAGCCTCACGACCTTCAGCGCCTTGTATGGCCACTAGGCTGCCCTATAATACTGAAATCAGCTTTGAGCTATTGGAAAGAATCGATAAAGGTGAAGAATTTATTAAATCTCTAGGGTTTGAAGTCCTCAGGATGAGGGTGCATGGTGATGTAGTTAGAATAGAGGTTAATCCAAAAGATTTTGCTAGGCTATTGGAAAACAAGGATAGGGTAATCGAGCATCTAAAGGATTTAGGATTTGTATATATAACGTTAGATCTAGAAGGTTTTCGTTCTGGAAGTATGGATATTCATTTTAGGGAATAAATCACCTTATTTAGGAAAGGACGGGATTTTGATGCAGTTAAAACAGATAGGCAAGATAAGCACACCTTATAAGAAAAAAGGGCAGGCACCAAAACAAGGAAGGCTTTCGGAAGAAGAGGGTATTATTGAGGTCTTTCCAGAATATGTTGATGCTATGAAGGGGCTTAAAAAGCCTAGACATATCATAGTCCTCTATTGGGGGGACAGGGCTGATAGGAGTATTACTCAAACTATTCCGCCCTGGGGGGAGGAATTAACAGGGGTATTTGCTTCTAGATCTCCAAATAGGCCCAACCCTATAGCTTTTTGTGCTTGTGAAATAGTGGATATACAGGGTAATTTAATAAAGGTGAAGGGATTAGATGCATTAGATGGAAGCCCATTATTGGATATTAAAATATATTCCTACAAAGTTGATGTCTGTGAAAAACCAGAGGGCTATGAGGGAAATAGATGATATAGATTTAAAAAGGTGGAAAAGTTAGAATGGAAAATTTAAGCGTTAAATATTATAGAGAGGGTAGAAAGAAAAAGCTAATAATTTTAGGCATTTTATTTGCGACGATAATACTTAGCCTATATGCGTTAAACAAAGGCGCAGCTGGAATCTTATTTTGGCAAACATTTCAATCCCTATTTGGCAAGGGGCAGGATATTTCAAATATAGTCATTTGGAATATTAGGCTTCCCAGGGTTATAGGTGGAATTGTGGTAGGCGGGGGATTGGCTATGGCAGGGACCATTATGCAGACCTGCTTAGGCAATCCCTTGGCATCCCCATCTATCTTAGGGATTTCTAGTGCAGCGGCCTTTGGAGCAAATATAGCCATTGTATTTTTTAATGCGGGATTGGTAGGAAATGAAGCCATATCTATAAACAACCCCTATATTGTTACAATATTTGCTTTTGGATTTTCCACCCTAGCCATGTTCTGCATCTTGTCCATAGCAAGGCTAAAGAGCTTTTCAAGGGAATCCATTATATTGGCGGGGGTAGCCTTCAACTCCCTCTTTACTGCAGGATCAACCTTGATACAATATTTTGCAGAGGATTTTCAGATAGCTGCTATGGTATTTTGGACTTTTGGCGATTTGGGAAGGGTTTCTTGGAAAGAGGTAGGCATTTTGACCACTTTTTGTCTTTTGGTCTTCATATTTTTTATGGGGAAAAGATGGGATTTCAATGCTTTGGATAGTGGTGAGGACTCTGCTATAAGTTTAGGGGTAGATGTTGACAAGATTAGATTTATTTCCATGACACTAGCTTCGCTATTAACGGCGGTGACCGTATCCTTTATGGGAGCTATAGGCTTTGTGGGATTGATTGCTCCACAGATGATGCGCAGGATTATAGGGGTTGATCATAGATATCTAATACCAGCTTCTGCTATTATGGGTTCCTTTATACTGTTATTTTCCGATACCTTAGCCAGAACCATTATATCCCCCATAGTGCTTCCGGTGGGTGCTATAACCTCATTTTTTGGTGCACCACTATTCTTATCTTTATTAATCAAGGGGGAATCTAGGAGATGATTTTAGCCATTAAGAATCTTAAATTTAGTTACCCTAGTAATGAGGTTTTACACAATATTGAATTTTCAACAAAGAGGGGAGAGGTAGTTATAATCTTAGGACCAAACGGAACAGGAAAAACCACCCTGTTAAAATGCATTAATAGGATACTTGAACCTACGGGAGGTACCATATTGGTGGACTCCATAAATATAAAGGACCTTAAGGCTAGGGATTTAGCGAAAAAAATCGGATATGTAGAGCAGCAGAGAAGGGGTTCCCGCTGTACAGTTTTTGATGCGGTTTTACTAGGAAGAAAGCCCCATATTAAATGGGATGTGTCGGAGAAGGATGTAAAGATTGCTAAAGAGGCTCTGGAGACATTGAATATATCCCACTATGCCTTTAAACATCTAGACGAATTAAGCGGCGGGGAATTACAAAAGGTTATCATAGCTAGAACCCTTGCTCAAGAATCGGAATTGTTATTGATGGATGAACCTACCAACCATCTAGATTTAAGGAACCAAATAAATGTATTAAGCACTATAGCTAGAATAGCTAAGAAGAGAAATATATCTGTAATAATCACTATGCACGATATAAATTTAGCTTTTAGATATGGGGATAAATTTATATTTATGAAGGATAAGGAGATATACAAAGCCGGTGGAAAAGAAATAGTAGATAGTGAGACTATAGAAGATGTCTACTCGGTGCCGGTAAATATAATTAGATACGAGAAACAGAAGGTTGTAATACCAATTTGAAATTGAGGGGTGGGGTTTTATCTATGAGAAAGGGATTTTTATTATTAATAGGAATAGTAATTTTAAGTATTTCCCTATCAGGGTGTTGGGCTAATAAAAACAGCATAATGGGAAAGACAATAGCCGGGGACAATGAAGGGAAACAGGATAGTGAAGATATAATAGTAACAGATCTATTGGAGAGGGAAGTACAAATACCGGCTAATCCAACAAGCTTTGTAAATATGGGTTCAGGTTGTCTTAGGCTATATACATATGTGGCTCCTTTAGAGAAATTGGCGGGAATAGAACAGAGTGATAAGGAAAGAACTATGGGAACGCCATATTCCATAATAAATTCCGATATATTTATGAATTTGCCTACAATTGGACAAGGGGGATCGAAGGCAAGCATTGATCCGGAGCAAATACTTATGGTAAAACCAGATGTGATATTTAGCACCCATGCTACTGATGCCAAAACTGCCGACGAATTACAGGAAAAGACAGGGATACCTGTTGTAGTATTAAGTTATGGGGTGGGGGATATATTTGATAAAAACATCTATGATTCTCTAATATTGATTGGAAAGGTGACAGGAGAAGGTAAAAGGGCGGAAGAAGTGGTAAATCTCTTAGAAGGGTATCATAGGGATTTGACCGATAGGACTAGGGATATCTTAGAAGAAGATAAGCCCTCGGTATACGTAGGTGCCTTAGGCAACAAAGGACCCCAGGGGATAGAGAGTACCCGGGGGGACTACACCCTTTTAAATATATTAAATGCAAAAAATGTAGTAGATGAGACTGGTAGCAAGGGTTCTTTGATGATAGATAAAGAGCAACTTCTTAGCTGGAATCCAGAATATATCTTTATCGATTTAGACGGGTATCATATAGTTGAAGAGGATTATAAGAAAAATGCCAATTTTTATGATTCACTATCAGCAGTGAAAAGCGATAATGTTTATGTACAACTGCCTTATATACGTTCTAGGATTAATTTAGAAACAGCGATAGCAGATGCCTATTATATGGGTACGGTATTATATCCAGAGAGATTTGCAGATATAGATCCAGAAGAAAAGGCAGATGAGATATATGTAGAGTTATTAGGTAGTCCATTCTATAATCAAATGGTAGAAGACTATAGGGAGTTTGGGACTATTAGGCTAGGGGAGTAAAAGGCTGACCATAGCTTGCTTATAGCATTGGGATAATGATATAATGTGTTCATTGGTGTTTTAAATGGATTATATAAGGAGATAGGTCTATGGATAAAAACATTGTAATTGCAGTTGTTGATGGACAGGGTGGAGGCATAGGAAGTCTAATTGTGGAAAGGCTAAGATCAGAACTTTCAGATGTCAAGATACAAGCTTTGGGAACCAATTCGTTTGCAACCAATAAAATGCTTAGGGCGGGAGCCCATGAAGGGGCTAGTGGAGAAAACGCCCTTATTTATAATATAAAGTATGCTGATATAATAGTGGGGGTAATGGCTATTTTAATGCCCAATTCGATGATGGGAGAGATGACCCCGAGGATGTCGGAGGCTATAGGATCTAGCCATGCTTTTAAAATTTTAATACCTCTAGAAAAATGCAATATTAAAATTGCGGTGCCCGGGAGTTATAGTATTCAACAATATGTTGATTATAGTGTGGAATTGGTTAAAAAACATATCGAAGATTTACAAAATAGGTGAAGGAGGCAAATATGGACATCCATGAACTATTGAATAAAGTAAAGAATGGGGAAATGGAGATAGATGCCGCGGAAAAATTGTTGAAGCAATTGCCCTATGAGGATCTTGGTTTTGCAAAGCTAGATCATCATAGAAAATTGAGATCGGGCTTTGAGGAAGTAGTCTACTGTAGTGGTAAATCTACAGAACATCTGGTAAGAATCTTTCAAAGCTTCAATGAAAAGAGCTTAAATGTATTGGGGACTAGGGCCACAAGAGAACAGTTTAATGCAATCAAAGCGGTAATTCCCGAGGCAAAATATGATGAATTATCTAGAATTATTAAGATCGTTAGATCAGAAACTGAAAAAATTGGGTGTATTGCTGTTTGTACAGGTGGCACATCGGATATTCCCGTAGCCGAAGAAGCGGCACAGGCTGCCGATTTCTTTGGAAGCAATGTTATGAGGGTTTATGATGTGGGAGTAGCGGGAATACATCGTTTATTATCTAAGATAGATGAGATAAATAGGGCAAATTGTATAATTGCAGTTGCTGGAATGGAAGGGGCATTGCCAAGTGTAATTGCAGGTATGGTGGATAAACCTGTTATAGCAGTGCCTACATCTGTAGGATATGGTTCCAACTTTGCCGGGTTGTCAGCGTTATTGACGATGTTAAATTCCTGTGCAGAGGGAATTTCTGTGGTAAATATAGATAATGGGTTTGGAGCTGGATATTTGGGTACTCAAATTAATAGATTGGCGGTGGGGAAAAATGAATAAAAGGACATTATATTTAGAATGTTATTCAGGTATAAGTGGAGATATGACTGTAGGGGCATTATTAGATTTAGGAGCCAGTGAAGAAGTTTTAAGGAAGGCATTAGCTAGTTTAAATGTAGATGGGTATGAGATTAAAATCGGAAGAACTCAGAAATGTGGTATAGATGCCTGTGATTTTAATGTAATTTTAGAGCACCAGCATGACCATAGTCATTCTGATCACCATAACCACTCTCATGATCATGATCACTCCCATGAGCATAGAAATATAAACGATATATTTAAGATAATAGATGGGGCTGAGATTTCCGAAAATGCAAAGGGGATTTCTAAAAGGATATTTGATATTGTTGCTAAGGCTGAATCTAAAGCCCATGGTATCGATATAGAAGAAGTTCATTTTCATGAAGTTGGAGCTATTGATAGCATTATAGATATTATTGCAGTAGCAGTATGTATAGATGATCTAGATATTCATGATGTTATTTGCTCAGAGTTGTATGAAGGAAAGGGGCATGTAAGATGTCAGCATGGCACTATTCCAGTTCCGGTGCCTGCGGTAGCAAATATAGTTATGGATAATCATTTGACTATTAAAATTACCAACACCATTGGGGAAATGATTACGCCTACTGGGGCGGCCATTGTTGCGGCACTTAAAACAAAGGACAGCTTACCAGAAGGCTGTAAGATCAAAAAAATTGGAATAGGTGCAGGGGAAAAAGATTTTCCAAAAGCAAATATTTTAAGGGCATATATAATTGAAGAAGATATAAAAAAAAAGGCGGGATATGGAAATTAGAAACCAACATAGATGATTGTACTGGGGAAAACCTTGGATTTGCAATGGAAAAGCTTTTAGAGAACGGGGCAAAGGATGTATATTTTACGCCAATATATATGAAGAAAAATAGGCCTGCTTATAAATTAAGCGTGCTATGTGATGAAAAGGATATTGGGGATATGGAAGCTATAATATTTAAGAATACAACATCTATAGGTATTAGAAGACAGAAGGTGGAACGTACAGTTTTAGAAAGGGAGATAGTGGAACTAGAGACGAAATACGGTCCTGTAAGATTAAAGGTAAGTAGCTTTAAAGATAAAGAATATTATTGTCCGGAATATGATGATATTAGGGATATATGTAATAAAACAGGGCTGGATTATAAGACGATTTATGATGCAATTAAATCTATAGCCAATAAAAACACTTAGAAGCTTGAAGGAAAACTTAATATCTATTATAAGATGGACAACTAAATACAGAAACTTGGATATTAGTATATATCTTTAGATATAACACTATACTTGGACAGGAAGGTGGTTTTTTATGAATGTAAATATAGTTTATATGCTGGTTACCCTATTGGCTACATCAATAGGTGCTATCGCAGGCTTAGGTGGGGGTGTAATAATAAAACCGGTATTTGATGTTATAGGCTTTCATGATCCTCAAACTATAGGCGCCTATTCAGCTTTTGCAGTATTTACCATGGCCATAGTATCTACCTATAAACAGATTCGAAACAGAGTTAAAATAGATAAAAAAATTGGATTATTTATATCCCTCGGTTCGTTGGTAGGGGGATATTTGGGGGATGTCTGTTTCGAATATATAAATTCCAACTTAGGTGCGGGAATTTCCGTGGATAGAATTCAAGCAGGGCTTCTATTTATCATATTGTTACTTATACTAATCTATACCTTAAATAAGGACAAGTTTCCTTCTTATAAATCGGAGAGCGCAGGAATTATCTTTGGGGTAGGTTTTTTTCTAGGTATAATATCCATATTTTTAGGGATAGGTGGTGGACCTTTAAATGTTGCCACCTTAACAATTGCCTTCTCCTTTGATTTAAAGGACACTGTTGTCTATTCCATTATTACAATATTGGCAGCACAGATATCTAAGTTAGGAAAAATATTTCTGGTTAATGGAATAGAGAACTACAATTTAGACTCACTTGTATTTGTAATTGTTTCGGCTGTATTAGGTGGATATTTAGGTGCAATTATCAATAATAAATTGGAAGAGAGGAAAATCGAGAAAATTTACATTGCAACCATTATCGCACTGATGTTAATATCCATATACAATACCACCAATTTGCAGATAATATAGTAAGCTGATTTTATAAAGGCTAAAATCAGATGTTTAAATCCATTATAAGCATCTTGTTATTATCTTTTGGAGATGCTTATAATGGATTTTGTATTTTTTGTAACATTTTATTTTTTCAATTCAGATGATTTTACCACCAAATGTAATTACAATATTTTGCCATAGGATATGGCATAAGATGTGGTATAAAATGTGGGATAAGGCTTGCTATAAAAATGCAATGGGTGCTTATCGGGCCAGTATATGGGGTACACATTATATGTCGAAATTTGGCACAGATATTGCAAGAAATATTATAAGAGGTGAGGTCATGAAAGATCGTCTCAAACAATTGATTGATAGAGAGGATAAGAAAAATCCTTATACGGATATTGAATTGTCAGAAATGTTAGACTTAAGGAGGGATTCGGTTACAGTATTGAGAAACGAGCTAGATATTCCCAATTCGAGAGAACGGCTTAAACCCTATTTAATAGGAGAAATTAGAAGGATAATTGCGGAGGATCCCGATATACCGAATAGGCAGCTGACAGAGCTTTTAAAGGAAAGGGGCTTTATGGTATCTAGATACCTTGTATCCCAGTTAGCTGGAGAAGTCAAAGCAGGGTTAAAGGATATGGCCGTGATGGAAAAGGACAATGAGATCTTTCGCGATGAACATTCCAAGAACTTGGAGAACGGGAATGATACAGAATTATCATCATTTAAGGATATAATCGGATTTGATGGTAGCTTAAAACCACAAATTCATCAGGCTAAAGCAGCCATATTATATCCTCCCCATGGACTTCATACCCTGATTCTAGGGCCTACTGGAGTGGGGAAAAGTAAATTGGCTGAAGCCATGTACAATTATGCCATTGAAAGTGGATCCATTGCCGCTAAGGCTCCTTTTGTAGTATTTAACTGTGCGGACTATGCAGAAAATCCTCAGCTGCTATTATCCCAACTATTTGGATATGTTAAAGGAGCATTTACCGGCGCAGATACTTCTAAGGAAGGGCTGGTAGAGAAAGCTGAAGGGGGAATATTGTTTTTAGATGAAATCCATCGTTTACCTCCAGAGGGGCAAGAGCTATTCTATTTTTTAATAGATAAGGGCAAATTTCGTCGTATGGGGGAGACCGATACTGAGAGAACGGCAAATGTAATGCTCATAGCAGCTACTACTGAGGATATTGAATCATCGCTACTTCTAACCTTTCGTAGGAGAATCCCTATGGTTATAGAACTTTCATCCCTTGCAGCAAGGCCTTATGATGAGAGAAATCAGATAATTAGGAACTTTTTCAATGAGGAAGCGGATAGGATAGGGCTGGAAATAAGGGTGACCCGGGAAAGCTTAAGAGCGTTATTAGTATACGACTGCCCTGGCAATATAGGACAGCTTAGAAGTGATATTCAAGTAGCATGTGCACGGGGTTTTTTAACATATGTTAGCAGGCAGGAAGGATATATTGAAGTGGATTTATCTGATCTTCCAGCTCATGTAAGAAGGGGATTGTTGAAGATAGAGAAGCGTAATCCAGAAATGGAGTTCTATTACAGGGAAGATTTTATAGCTAGACCTGGAAAAATGGATGCAAAGGAGGATTCTAAAAGGGATCTATATGCATTACCAATAGAGATTTATCAATATATAGAGGATAGGTACCAACAGTTGGAATCGAAGGGTTTAGAAGCGGAGAATATAAATAGAGTTATAAGCGGTGAGCTAGATGAAAGGCTGATGGATTTTATAGGCAAGATAGAGGTTAGTCACCAACATATTGCCAAGCAGGATTTGGTGGGAATAGTGGGACAGGAGATAGTGTCTATAACAGAGGAAATAACCGGAATTGGGGAAAGGCGATTAGGAAGGATTGACAAGCATCTATTTTGCTGTCTAGCCATGCATTTAAGTGCGACTTTAGAGCGAATTCGTTTAGGAAAACCTATAGCTAATCCCTATCTTCATAATGTGATGAACAAATATAAATTGGAATATAGTGTGGCTGAAGAGATGGTAAAACATATTGAACAATCGTTGGAGATAGATATACCGAAGGATGAAATCGGGTTTATTGCAATGTATCTTAGGACTATAACCAATCCCGCTAGTCGTCAGAGGAGAAGGGTGGGCGTTGTAGTACTTACCCATGGACATGTGGCTTTGGGGATGGTGGAAGTGGCAAATAGGTTATTGGGAGTAAACCATGCAGTTGGAATAGAGATGGCATTGGATGAAAGGCCAAAGATAGCTCTTGAAAGGGCCATAGAGGCTGTAAAAGAGATTGACGAAGGGAAGGGTGTTTTGATTCTGGTAGATATGGGATCTCTTATAACCTTTGGTGAAATAATAACTAAAAAAACTGGCATCCCTACTAGAACGGTGGATCGGGTTAATACGGTTATGGTTTTGGAAGCTGTTAGAAAGGCTATGTTACCCGATGCGGATTTGGATAAAATAGCTGAAGGTATAGACAATAGTATGGTTGGAATTGGAAGGGGAGTGGCTTTGCAGTCGGCTAATTCCGATAAAAAGGCCATAATAACCCTATGCATTACTGGGGAAGGGTCAGCAATTAGATTAAAAAATCTGTTAACGAGAGTGCTCCCAGAGGTTCAAGAAAAGGCTGAAATTATCCCCATGAGGTTAATAGGGGGCGAGGATATATCAATTAGGATAGGACAGATTAAAAAAGATAGGGAATTAGCTGCAATCGTTGGCACCGTGGATCCGGGGGATGATTCTATACCATTTATATCCTTGGAGGAAGTGATAGATGGCAGGGCATTTAATAAACTGCAGAATATATTAAATCTTGAACTAAAAACTGAAGTAAAACATAAGGAAATCTCAGCAAAACCTCTATCTAAGCTTATCCATGAGGAATTAATAGTAATCGATCCAGATTATAAATCCAAGGATGAGGTTATCGATGGGCTTACGAATATGTTGATGGATGGTGGGTTTGTTAATGAAGGCTTTCTTTTGGATGTCTATAGAAGGGAGGCTATGGGATCCACCCTTATAAAGGGGATAGTGGCAATACCCCATGGAGCCCCGGAAAATATAAAAAGGTCTGCCGTATCAATCTGTATATTAAGGGAACCTATACCTTGGTGGGCAGAAAATGAGGCAGAAATCGTGTTTCTATTGGCCTTAAAGGAAGATGCAAAACAAAATATGATGGATCTATATAGAATAATAGAGGATATAGAATTCTTGCATAAGCTGAAAGGATTCAACGATGCAGCATATGTAAGAAATGCGATAATAGAAAAAAGTTTAGAATAAAACCAATTATACCATAACCTTGGCATGGAGTTTGCAACATTAATGTTTTGTAAGGTTCAACTTACCAACAAAATTTAATTATTGTTTAGAAATATTATCAGATATACAAGGGGGTTAATCTAGTGAATCGTGCAAGTATCATAGACCCAAGCTTAATGGAAATAGATATGGATTTAGATACAAAAGAGGACGTCTTACAAAAAATGGCTTCCAATTTGGTCAGAGAAGGTTATGTTAACGAAACCTATATTGAGGCCATATTGAAGAGAGAAAAGGCCTTCCCAACGGGTATTTCTACTGAAGGCTTGGGTGTAGCTATACCACATACCGACATAGAACATGTAATAAGGCCTGCAGTAGCGGTAGCAACATTGAAGGAACCTGTTAAGTTCTTTAGTATGGAGGATCCTGAGACTGAAGTTGATGTAAAAATCGTATTTATGCTTGCAATCACCGAGCCAGAATTTCAACTAGATATACTTAGGAAACTGGTATCTTTGTTTCAAAATAAGGAGATGTTGATTGAGCTATCCAAAGTAGAGGATGCAGAAGAGATGGCAGTGGTTTTAGATAGAGTAATTGATATTGGCAAAGTTAGTGGTTAGTGAAAGAGCACTATAATAAAGTGATTGTATCGAAAAATCACCTCTAAAACCACAACAATATCAAGAATCTTAAGAAAAGTTTGTATAGTTTATTATAAGAAATTATATATGGGATTCAAAAATTCAATTAGAATAGATTGAAATTAAGGAGGAGGCAGGTATGGAAAGAACTAATACAATAGCTATGTGCTATGGGCCCCTGGATTTAAGGATAGAAGAATTACCAATAAAACCACCTGCTCCAGGTGAAATTCAAGTAGGGGTAAAGGTAGCTTTAACTTGTGGAACGGATGTTAAGATTTATAGGAGAGGATATCCGTTTTTGACACCACCATTTCCATTAGGGCATGAGTTTGCAGGAATAATATCGGATGTAGGCCGGGGTATGGATAGGGACCTTATTGGGAAGCGTGTTGTTACCAGCAATGGGGCAGGATGTATGACTTGCTTTTACTGTGTCCGTGGATTGGACAACTTATGTGAAGGTTTGGAGGAAAACTTTGATGACTTTACTCAAATGGGTGGGGGTTTTGCACAATATATCAATGTGAAGGCGCCAATAGTTAGACAAAACATGAGGATTTTACCAGATAATATGTCATTTGAACAAGCTGCTATGTTAGAACCGGTATCAGTTGCCCTACATGGTATCAATATGGCTGATATAAAGACGGGAGATACGGTAGCCATTATAGGGGCAGGGCCTATGGGACTACTTAAAACTCAATTGGCTAAATTGAAAGGGGCTAAGGTTATAGTTATAGAGAAGAATGAAGATCGCCTTAAAGAGGCAGGTAAAAAGGGGGCAGATATATTGCTCAATCCAGATGATCTAGACATTATATCTGAGGTGCATAGATTAGCCAATGACGGCAGGGGACCCGATCAAGTAATTGAAGCTGTAGGCCATCCTACAACCTGGGAACTAGCTATTGACCTAGTTAGAAAAGGTGGAACCGTTGTTGAATATGGTGGATGTCCATCGGATACCAATATAGTTGTGGATACCAAGAGGTTACATTATGACGAGATAATAGTCAAAGGATCATATAGCACCACCGCTCATGAAACAGAAGCTGCCTTTAATTTGCTAACAACTGGGGCTATACTAGCGGAAGATTATATTAGTGGAAGTTATCCACTTGAACAGACAAAGGATGCTATTGAGGCACATATGAACCAGGAGGGAATTAAATTTGCTATTAAACCAATTTAAATCTACATTTTTTGCAAAGGGGGTTGTATATAATTAGGAATTTCAAGGATTGGATAAAGAATAGTATGGGGGGTGTTTATCTAGTTTATTTGCCTATTGGAAATTATAATTAGGTAATTTGAAAGTTCGGTAAGCTAATAAGGTTTTAACACGAAAACATCTAGAGAGGAGAAGAAACATGACAAGTGTTCTAAATGTATTTCAATATATATTAGACTTAGGTTCGAATGTTATGTTACCGATAGTGATATTCATTTTAGGATTGCTAGTGAGAGAAAAACCAGGTAGGGCTTTAAAATCGGGTATTCTAGTTGGTGCAGGTTTTACCATGATATCCTTACTACTTGGGAATTTTATCGATGCTTTAACCCCCGCAGCCAACGCTATGGTGGAAAGGACGGGTATTCAGCTTTCAATAGTCGATGCAGGATGGGGTGTGGCCGCAACGGTAGCCTTTGCCTCAAGGTTTGGATTGCTAGTTATTCCGCTTTGTTTTGCTATAAACCTTATCATGCTAGCATTGAGATGGACTAAAACATTTAACGTAGATATTTGGAATTTTTGGTATATAGCCTTTGTAGGGGCTATAGTTGAATTTGTAACTGGACAGTTTTGGATAGCCGTAGTTGCGTGCATTATATTATATGCACTATGTTTGGTCGGTGCAGATTTAACGCAAAAGAGACTTGAAGAATATACAGGTATACCGGGAGTTTCATATACAACAGCGCCCATACTAGGGCAAATGATTTTTGCAAAGGTTATGAATAAAATATTAGATACCCTTTTTCCGCGCCTAAAGAACGTAAAGCTTTCCCATGATGACTTACAAAAACGGTTCGGGGTATTTGGAGAACCTGTGTTAATAGGAGCGGTAATGGGTCTATTGCTTGGCTTTTTGGCAGGCCATGAACTTAGCGATACGCTACAATTAGCTATGACTACAGCTGCTACTCTCCATGTTTTCCCAAGAATAATAAATGTGCTAATGGAAGGCCTAGTGCCATTATCCGAAGCTGCAAAGAAATATTTCAATGAGCGCTTCCAAGGACGTGAAATATATATTGGAATTGACTGGATAGCATTGTTACAACCTATCCATATGACATTCAACATATTATTAATACCTATCGCTCTTTTGTTGGCGTTTATTCTACCGGGAAACAAGGTATTACCTCTTGGGGAATTGGGGGGGTTGTTTGCATTCGTATTCGTTATAACCCCCTTTACCAAGGATGATATTATAAGAACATTAATAATGGGAACTATTCTTCTAGCTATGAGTTTCTATGTAACAGGATGGATGGCACCGGCCATTACCAATACCGCCGTACAGGCTGGATTCCAACTGCCAGAAGGTGCAGTACAGATTACAAGTTTATTTAAGGGTTGTAATCTATCGACAGGGGCATTGTTTGGTATAGCGCAAGCGATTAAGAAATTTATAATAGGTGGCTAGATTTAAGTAGGCTATTGGTAGATAACTCTATGACAGATGTACATGGTTGGTAAATAGGTATATCACTAATATGCAACCATGTACATCACTATAATAGATAATGAAAGAGGGAGAGAGAATGAAAAAGGTAAAAATACTGGTGGCATGTGCAACGGGTGTGGCAACTTCAACAATTGTAACGGAAAGGATACATGAGATTTGTAAAGCCAATGGAATTAACGCAGAGATAGTACGTAGCAATATTGGCCAAATACCAAGCCATGCAGCCGATGTGGATATTATAATGCCTACGACTAACTATAGTAGCGATGATATTGACAAGCCAATTATCAATGCTTTGGCTTTTATAACTGGCATTAATGAAGACCAGGTAATAGAACAGCTATTAGAGGCAATAGAGGAATTGAATAAATAGAAACAGGGTAAGGAATAGATATTTTTAAAATCAATATGGATAATGGAGGAGATAGAATGAGTAATATACAAGATAAGATGAAACAAGCACTATGGTATGCCCCATTAGATGTGAGGATCGAAGAAGTACCAATTCCAGAAATTGGACCAGATGATGTATTGATCAAAACTAGAGTATCCTTAACATGCGGAACAGATGTTAAGACATATAGAAGGGGTCATCCTCAGGTTAAAGCTCCAGCCCCCTTTGGCCATGAAGTTGCGGGAGATATAGTGAAGGTTGGTTCTAATGTTGAGAAATTTAGAGTGGGAATGAGGGTAGTAACCCACAATACAGCACCATGTGGAGAATGTTTTTTCTGTAAAGAGAATAGGCCTCAACTATGCAAGGATACAGCATGGATTAGCGGTGGACATTCTGAATATGTGCGAGTACCAGGACCCATTGTAAGACAAAATATGTTCGAGATTCCCGATGACGTACCATATAAGATGGCAGCCTTAACGGAACCATTTTCATGCGCAGTAAGCGGGGTGGAGAGAACCCCCATAGAACTAGGAGATATTGTAGCAGTAAATGGAGCGGGTCCTCTTGGATTGATGATTGCTGCGCTTTTGAAAATTAAAGGCTGTACTGTTATACAATGCGATGCATCAGATGAAAGATTAGAGATTGCTAAAGGCTTTGGGGTAGATCATGTAATAAATATAAATGATGTGGAAGATCAAGTACAAGCGGTTAAGGCATTAACACCTTATAACATGGGCGTAGATGTTGCATTTGAAGTTGTTGGACATCCTAAGATATGGGAAATGACTGTGGAGATGGTTAGAAACGGTGGATATGCTAATCTATTTGGTGGCTGCAAGGAGAATACTAGATTCTCTATAGATACGGCAAGAATTCACTATGATGAGGTGACAGTCTTTGGCATATTCCATACTACACCCAAGTATGTAAAGCTAGCAAATGATTTAATATGTAGTGGCAAGATAGATCTAAGCCCTATAATAACTAGGGAGATGCCGTTTGATGATTTGATGAAGGCAATAGAACTACACGGAAACCAAGATGGACTGAAAAATGCTTTAATTTACGATTAGTATTGAGCCTAACAATTGGAAAGGAGAAATAACATAATGGGATTGGATAAGGCGAAAGACAATGTATTATATGCATGTAAAGCTATGATTGACAAGCAGTTAGCCTTTGGAACCGGTGGTAATATAAGTGAAAGAGTGGATAATGAAGATTTGTTCGTAATAACACCCTCAGGCATGGATTACATGCAAATAAAAACTGAAGATTTAATAGTAGTAGACTTCGATGGCAATATAGTTGAAGGAAATAGAAAACCTTCTATAGAAACTTCAATGCATCGATTGATATTAAAGAATAGGCCAGATGTAAAATCGGTAATACACACCCATTCTTTCTATGCCACAACCTTTGCATCCTCAAAAAATGCTGTAGAGTTGCCCATCTACAATACCGAAGGATTATATTATCTAGGTGCAAATATAAATATTGCTGAATATGCACCATCAGGTTCTGAAAAATTGGCCAATCTAGCTGTAAGCACTATTGGCGATAAGAAGGCAGTGCTTCTAAAAAATCATGGAGCCATATGTGTTGGCAAATCTATGATAGAGGCTCTTGATGTAGCACAGGTTTTAGAACGCGCTTGTAAAGCTGTATTGTTAGCTAATTTATTTGGTGGTGTGCAAGAAATTTCTCGGGAATCTAATAGCTAATATACAGTTTTGAACATTGATCATATTTGGGTTCCATCGCTATATAAAAGATGTAAATATATGATGGGACCCAAATATGATATTCACAAACAACTATACAAACCTAGTGGATTAGATTATGACGAAGAAATATATCTACTAAAAACGCTAAGGGGGGATAAGCAATGTATAAAGAAGAGGTTATATTAAAGAACAAGACAGGCCTTCATGCCAGGCCAGCCAGCTTATTTGTTAGAGAAGCAGCTAAATTTTCATCGGACATAAAGGTAATAAAGGATAACAAAGAATACAATGCAAAGAGTATTATGGGGATATTGAGCATGGGAGCTGGAAAAGGAGATGCCATTACGATTCAAGCCGATGGCAGCGATGCAGAGGAAGCTATAGAATCCTTAGTAAAGTTAATAAACGATAAATTTAATGAAAAGGAATAGGAGGCATTTCATGAAAGGGATAGGAACTTCATCGGGAATTGCCTTGGGAAAGGTTTTGATATATGAAGAGCCAAAGATCACAGTGGAAGAGAATAAGGCTAAAGATATAGACAGGGAAATAGCCAGGTTAAATAAAGCCATAGGAAGGGCAGTTGAAGAAATTCAACAGCTATATGTTAGAACATTGGAAAATGTGGGGGAAGACGAAGCGGAGATATTTAATGCCCATAAGATGATGGCTGAAGACCCTGAATTTATAGAAGGGGTAAAATCTAAAATTAGGGATGAAAAAGTAACAGCAGAATGGGCAGTCAAACAGGTAGCAGAGGAATATATATCCATATTTGAAAACATAGAAGATGAATATCTAAGGGAAAGAGCATTGGACTTAAAAGATGTATCCCAGAGACTATTGAGAATCCTATTGGGAATAGAAAGCATGGATCTTAGTATACTGAAAGAAGAATGCATAATAGTAGCTGAAGACTTAACCCCATCGGATACAGCACAGATGAATAAGGATATGATACTAGGGATAGTAACAGAACTAGGGGGTACCACCTCCCACACATCTATAATAGCTAGGAGTTTAGAAATACCAGCCATAGCAGGGGTAGAGGATATAATCGGCACAGTAAAAAATGGGGACATAATAATAATCGATGGAAGCAAGGGCACTATAACATTGGAGCCATCCAAAAAAGACATAGAAGCATATAAAACTAAAAAGAAAGAGCAAGAAGACTTTAGATTTAAACTACAGGAAATGAGAGGGAAGGGGAGCATATCCAAAGACGGAACAAAGGTAGAAATAGCAGCCAACATTGGTAATCATAGAGATCTAAACAGTGTAATAGAAAACGATGGAGAGGGAGTAGGACTATTTAGAACGGAATTTTTATACATGGACAACAACAGACTACCAACAGAAGAAGAACAATTTAAAGCCTATAGATTTGTAGCTGAAGGCCTAGAAGGGAAACCGGTAATCATAAGAACCTTAGACGTAGGTGGAGATAAGGACATCCCCTATATGAACCTTCCAAAGGAGATGAATCCATTTTTAGGCTATAGGGCCATAAGACTTTGCTTAGATAGAACCGATATATTTAAAACCCAGTTGAGAGCTTTATTAAGAGCCTCCGCTTTTGGAAACATAAAGATAATGTTTCCCATGATATCCAACATAGAAGAGGTAAGATTAGCAAAGAGGCAATTAGAAGAAGCAAAAGAAGAGTTAACAAAAGAAAATATTGAATTCAACCCAAATATAGAAGTGGGAATAATGGTAGAGATACCAGCCGTAGCAATTCATTCTGATATATTTGCAAAAGAAATAGATTTCTTCAGCATCGGAACCAATGATTTAATTCAATATACGGTAGCAGTAGACAGGGGAAATCAGCATATATCCAACCTATATAATCAATATCATCCATCTGTACTAAAGCTAATAAAGATGACCATAGAAAATGGCCATAAGGAGGGCATATGGGTTGGAATGTGTGGGGAAGCAGCAGGGGATGAAAAGCTAATACCGTTGTTGTTAGCTATGGGACTGGATGAATTCAGCATGAACCCATCCTCCATGCTAAAAGCAAGATATATAATCAAAAACACCTCTAAAGAGGAAATAGAACCTATGCTAGATAAAATACTAAGCCTACCAACGGCAGAAGATGTAGAGAGATTTATTGATGAGAATATTGTAAAGTAAAAATTGAAAGAAATTATATAATAGCCATATAGATTTAACCTATATCCGAGCATATCAGGGTTTGGATATAGGTTTTTGTTATATAAAACCCTAATCAAAATTCTTATTGGATGTTAATAGGATCTTTGATATAATAATAGAAATACTGTATATGGAGGGGTTATATGTCTTATATCGAAGATAAAGGAATATTACTGAGAAAGGCAGAGTTGGAACTTTCTACTGCCCCGACAAAGGACAAGAACACAGCTATCGAAAAGGTGTGTGAAAGCTTAGAAGAGCATAGAGAGGATATATTGAAGGCCAATTCATTGGATATAGAAGAGGCCGAAAAGATCAATATGTCCATAGGACTAATAGATAGGTTACGTTTGGATGATGAAAGATTGGACGATATAATAGATGCACTCTATCAAATAATTGATTTGCAGGATCCTGTATGGAAGAGCGATAGAGTTTGGACTATAGAAAACGGATTGACTATATCCAAGATGACGGTGCCTTTAGGGGTAATAGGAATAATATATGAGTCCAGACCTAATGTAACTGTGGATGCCTTTGGATTGGCATTGAAGAGCGGGAACTGTATAATGCTGAGGGGAAGTTCCAGCGCTATCAATTCCAACATGGCATTGGTAAAAGCTATAAAGGCTGGGTTGAAAAAAAGCCCTATCTCCGAGGAGATAATTCAATTTATAGGTAAGACCGATAGGGACTATGTGTTGGATATGCTTAAAGCCGATGATTATATAGACCTTGTAATACCTAGAGGTGGACAACAGCTTATAGATTTTGTAATGGAAAATGCTTCCGTCCCAACCCTACAGACCGGTTCTGGAAATTGCCATACCTTTGTGGATGAATCGGCAGATCTTAACAAGGCAGTGAATATAGTCAAAAATGCCAAGGCACAACGGGTAGGAGTATGCAATGCTTGTGAAACATTGTTGGTTCATAAGGAAATTGCAGAAGCATTTCTTCCTATGGTATATGATGAATTGAGGGATATAGTTGAGTTTAGAGGTTGTAGCAGAACTAGGGATATAATAGATGTGAAAGAAGCTACAAAGTCCGATTGGGAAGAGGAGTATTTAGACTATATATTGGCAGTAAAAGTGGTTGATGATATAGCCCAAGCTATAGATCATATTCAAACCTATGGAACCAAGCATTCGGAAGCGATAGTTACCGAAAATTTGATCAATTCGAGGCTCTTCCTAAGAAAGGTAGATGCAGCTACGGTATATCTAAATGCTTCTACTAGGTTTACCGATGGGGGAGTATTTGGATTTGGTGCAGAGATGGGAATTAGCACCCAGAAGATGCATGCTAGGGGACCAGTTGGATTGGATCAGCTGGTAACCCATAAGTATCTAATACTGGGTGAAGGTCAAATAAGAGATTAGGGGGATTAGATGGAGAACAATTTAATAAGAAATAGCAATAAGATAGTAATAAAGATTGGAAGCAGCACTATAACTAGTGATGATGGAGTTATAAGTAAGGAATTTATGGATAGCTTAGCGATTCAAGTAAGGGAATTGATAGATCAAGGGAAGCAGGTGGTTATCGTATCCTCTGGGGCTAGAATCGCTGGTGTATCCACTTTAGGACGATGGTCTAGGAAGGAAGATGTAAACTACAAACAGGCTCTATGTGCAATTGGGCAAGTGGAGCTGATGGATTCCTACAGAGTAATATTTGGAAAGCATGGAATGCATGTGGCACAGATACTATTGACCAGGGAGGATTTCAACAACGACAACAGAACATTGAATATAAGGAACACCTTGTTTACCCTATTGGATGAGCAGGTTATACCGATTGTTAACGAAAATGATACCGTCTGCGTTGAGGAGATAAAGATAGGAGATAATGATATGTTGGCAGGGCAGACCACCGTACTATGGAATGCAGATCTGTTATTAATACTCAGCGATATAGATGGAATATATGATAAGAGTCCAGCGGAATATGACGATGCAAAGCTAATTGAAGTGGTAGAGGATGTTTATGAGCTGGAGAAGAATATATCTATAGGAAAATCCAGCTCCTTTGGAACCGGCGGTATTCATACTAAGTTGAAGGCTGCTAAATTGGTAACTGAGTACGGAATCAATATGATGGTGGCCAATGGTAAGAAGAAAAATATTATCAGAAAGTTGGCAAATGGAGAGGAAAAGGCCACAATTTTCAAATGTTAACATAGATATATAGTTTGTGGGTAGGCAGATATCCGTTACTTGGATATCGCTTATCCTTTACTAAAGTTTTCACAAAATTGTATATTTACGGACAGATTGGATCGCTCTGTCCGAATATAAATATATTAAAAGGAGGACGAACATATGACTCAGGAAAATGCACCTATTGAACATGACGATGAACGTATGTTGTCACCTGTACCTATGTCGGAAAGAAGGCCGACTTTTAATCAGGTAATGGTATGGGTAGGATTTGGCTATGTTGTAACGGGCTTGTTCGTAGGTGGAGTATTGGCAGGCTTTGGCGGGCAGCCAGGTTTACCACCAGCTACTGCCCTGTGGGCTATAGTATTGGGGATGGGATCATTAACCATTATGACCTCTCTTCTTGGTATAATGGCTCAAAAAACAGGGATGAACCTAGCGCTTATAAGCAGGTATTCCTACGGGCAAAAAGGGGTCAATTTGCCTATGGCGGTCATGGCTTTGTTAACCTTAGGATGGTTTGCCAGTATTACGGGAATGGTAGGACAGATATGGGGATCTTTTGTGGGGAACCCCTCGGGAATCATAGTATTTAATCCAGCCTCCATTGGATACGGAGCTATACCTCCAATAACCTTGGAAGAATTTTTAGCTTGTGCAATATTTGGGCTGGTATTTACCATAACCGCTTATTATGGAATAAAAGCCATTGAGGCCATCGCAATTCCAGTGGGGCCTATAATATTGGTAATTGCTATGGTAGTAGGAGTTGGAATGCTTCAAGAAGGAGGTGGAATAGCTCCATTCTTTGAAGAGGCTA
>DUNJ01000124.1 GCA_012839395.1 Tepidimicrobium sp. | reverse complement strand
ATTGTCAGGTACCTCTAGATCCTTCTTTTCCAGTATCTCCACATCTATCTCGTTTGGAGATATGTAATGTTCCATCAGGCTAGTGTATCTATCACCCATTAACCTTTGAAATAAACCATTTATAAACCTCAGCACAGTATTTACCGTTCTAAAATTCCTATCCAAGGTAATTGCCTTTTTACCGGATACCTTCTCTATATCTTCCATCACTTCATAAAAGACCTCTAAATCCGCACCCCTAAATCCATATATGGACTGTTTTGGATCTCCCACTACAAATAGATTGGACCTATCCAATATTTCCTTGTCGCTACATAATCTGTAAAATATCCTTTTCTGAAGCTCATTGGTATCTTGAAATTCATCCACCATTATATATCTAAATTTCTGCTGATACCTCTCCCTAATGGCTTCATCGTCCAGTAGCCTTAGAACCAGTATCTGTAGGTCATCAAAATCCAATACACCCTGTTCGTCCTTCGCCCTAGTATATTCCTCATCTATCCAAATCAATAATTCTAATAATGCCTCGTATAGCCACCTATATTCCTTCTCTTTCATAAGGAATATATGATGAATCCTAGCCTTCAATTCTCCTATAGTGTCCTCTTCCTTAGCATTACTGCCAATATTATCGTATAGGTGTTCTAGAATGGGAACCAATTGGCATTTATCATAGGAATCATTATAAAAATCGATCCAAATATCGTCGTCTTTCAACCTATATACCTTGGAGTTTTTCCTAGAATTCTCCATCAAATAGAGGAAGGTATCCTTTATATATTGGATTTCATCCAGGTCCACTTCGATGTTATCGATAATATTCAATGTCATATCCCTTACCTCTTTAAAGGAATATCCTGCATTTCTAATCTCATAATATATACTCTTCAGCTCTCTAGCCACTCTAGTTAAGTCATCCATATTAAATGCTTTAACTGCATTATATATATTCTCACATTTCTCAATGCCCTTACGCACTACCTTTAATATGGATTCTCCTAATAGTAGATCCCCCTCATCTTCATCTAGCACCTCAAACATTGGGTCTATATTGGCTTCTAAAGCATTCTCCCTTAATATGCTACTACAAAAGCTATGTATGGTGGATATATTAGCCTTCTCCATATCCTTATAATATCTTCTCCAGCAATCTCCCAACGGAAACCTATTTCTTATCTCTTCCCTAATCCTTTCCTTCATCTCCTGGGTTGCTTTTTTAGTGAATGTAATAGCGACTATGGATTCTACTTCCTTATTCTTTTTCAACATCCCATTTTCCAATATATGGATATATCTTTCGGTTAGCACTTTAGTCTTTCCCGTTCCGGCCCCGGCATTTACAGCTATATTATCCTCTATGCTAGAAATAGCTAAATCCTGCTCCCTTGTATTTTTCAATCATTTCACCTCCAATCTTTTTTCATATCTGCATATATCCTTATATATACAGTACGGAGAACATTCCCTAGGATTCACTGAAAAATCTCCCTTGTATATGGAAGCCAAATAAGAGGCTATGATATCCTTTACATCGTCCAATAGCCCTTCTAGTTCCTCCTTGGTTAAGGCCCCCCT
>DUNJ01000123.1 GCA_012839395.1 Tepidimicrobium sp. | reverse complement strand
TATAAATGATATAGAATCCGCCTATAATCAATAGAACCGGCCAATACCTAAATATATTCATAAACCTAAAGGCTAAATGAGGCCAGATGATTTTAGCTAACATAGATCCACCTATGACAATTAGAATTACACCGATGAAGGTGGTTGTATTGCCAGAGCTCATGCCAAATTCTCTCTCTTCATCCTGATAAATTACTCCATCGTCTTTTGGGATTATGATGGCACAGAGAAGATAGAATAAAAATCCTGGGGCACCAGGGGTAAAAAATAATAAAGCCCATATAAGGCGAACAATAATGGGATCTATATTGAAATATTCCCCTATTCCACCGCAAACTCCGGCGATCATTCTATTATCCCGTGAACGTTTCAATTTTCCATTCATTGCAAACCCTCCTCTTGGCAATATATTATCAGAGAATGTTGTAAAGTTAAATAGAGCTTTTGCATAAATTATTCACAATAGATCACGTTTGTGATAACATAAATAGATAAGATAAAATAAATTTGGAGGTTCCCATGTACAATATAGTTTCCTTGATTTTTAAATATGTGTTTATAGTTATAATATACCTATTTATATTGAGCATCATAAGGTTAATATATCTAGATATAAGGGGAATAGACACTACAGCATTGGATAATACTACCTACTTAAAATTGATAAATAGGAAGGATTCTCTACCCTTTAAGGTAGAAGAGTATTATGCCTTAAAGGATGTAATAAGGCTTGGGAGGGCTAATAATAATGAGATAATAATAAGGGACCCCTATGTCTCCAAGAATCATCTAAAGTTGGTAAAAGATGAAGGAGATTATTATCTTGAGGATCTAAATAGTGCTAATGGCACCTATGTAAATGGGAACAGAATTATGGATGTTGTTAGACTGAAAAACGGAGATAGGATAAGGGTGGGGCAAGTAGAATTTTTATATGTAAATAGGGAATAGGAGTATGATTATGTTTAAAAAGAGGATAAACTATAAGGTACCAAGAAATTTATTGGTTCTATTTGAGCTATTAGCTTTATTCTTAATATTTGCGCATGACAAGGATAATTTCAACAGAAATACCCTTATATTAGGCATGGCTTTAATATCCATAATATATATATCCAGCTTCATATTATTGCGTATATCCACAGGGGATAACTATATATTTTTGATAGTAACCATGCTAATAAGCATTGGAATAATAATGATATATAGGATAGATCCTGAATTGGGTATGAAACAGATAATTTGGACCGGGATAGGAATTCTTTTATTTTTTATATCCTATTTTATTATAAAGAGTATAAAGGGGTGGAAGAACTGGACATTGCTTTATGGAGGTGCTTCTATCGCTTTATTTCTTATCACCTTTATCTTTGGAAGCAGGATAAAGGGTTCATTGAACTGGATAATAATAGGGAAATTTAGCTTTCAGCCAACCGAAATAATCAAGATATTGCTCATATTCTTACTCGCCTCCTACTATGCAAACTATGAAAAATATAAAAAAGTTAAATATGGCAGCTATTGTTTAATTGGAACACTGTACCTATTTATAGCCTTTTTATTTGTACAGAAGGATTTGGGAACTGTGATATTATTCTATTTCGTATTTTCGGCAATTCAATTCATATATGAGGAAAATAGAAGATTAATATTATATAACACCCTATTCTTTCTCATAAGCGGACTCATAGGTTATTTCATGTTTTCTCATGTTAGAGTTAGATTTGAAACCTGGTTAAACCCATGGATATATATAGATAATAAGGGATATCAGATAACCCAGTCCCTATTTGCAATAGCTGCAGGGGGATTTTTTGGAACAGGTATAGGATTAGGGTACCCGGATTTTATTCCAGAGGTTCATACCGATTTCATATTTTCAGCCATATGTGAGGAAATGGGGATTTTTACAGGAATAGGACTTATAATGCTATTTTTGATATTGGTATATAGAGGATTTAAAATTGCATTGAGTCAAGATGAAAAGTTTTTCAAAATAGTAGCTTTAGGTATAAGCATATTATTTGGAATTCAGTCCTTCATAATATTTGGGGGGGTATTGAAGATGATACCTCTTACAGGTATTACAATACCATTTGTTAGTTACGGGGGTAGTTCTATGCTGGCTAGCTTTATAGCCCTTGGTATTCTTCAGGTGGCCTCGGAGGACTTGAATTTGGAGGAGATTGAACATGAATAAAGAGCTTAGAAGGATTCTAATAGTATTGACGGGAATATGTACCTTATTTGTCAGCCTAATAGTGTATATAAGTTATTTTCAAATATTTAAAGCAGAGGCAGTTAAGAATAATAGCTATAATAAGAGGCTTTGGATTGATGAAGAGAAGATACTAAGGGGTTCCATCATAGATAGAAATGGGAAGATATTAGCCTATAGCGAGAAAGTCGATGATGCATACAAGCGATTTTATAATTATGGGAATCTATACAGCCATGTAATAGGATATAGCTATCGGGAATATGGTAAGTCAGGGTTGGAATTGAAATATAATAATACCCTTTTAAATATAGATGAGACAACTCCATTCCATGAATTGAAAAATATTGTAAAGCCTAACACTGAAGGTAATACCCTTAAGCTGACAATAGATCATCATCTGCAAGAATATTCAAGGGGACTATTGCAGGGGAAAAGGGGATCCATAGTCTCTATGAATCCCAGAACCGGTGAGATATATTCCATGGTCAGCTTACCAGATTTCAACCTATCCAATTTACGGGAGGACTGGAACGATATAATGGAAGATGA
The DNA here is from genome assembly GCA_012839395.1 of Tepidimicrobium sp. Lineage (GTDB taxonomy): Bacteria > Bacillota > Clostridia > Tissierellales > Tepidimicrobiaceae > DUNJ01. The sequence continues at coordinate 21,379 of DUNJ01000123.1, read as the reverse complement.
GGGTAAGCCCTTTTTAAACAGAGCTACATCTGGGTTATACACTCCAGGTTCTACATTTAAGGTATTGACCGCTATAGGAATATTGGAGGATTTAGATCCAAATAGTCGATATGAATGTACTGGAAGCATAACCATCGATGGATATCCTATTAAAGATTATAAGGGAAGAGCTCATGGAAGTGTAGATTTGAGGGAGGCCCTGGTAAAATCCTGTAATACTTATTTTGCCGGTAAAGGTATTGAATTGGGGAAGGGGAAGCTAGGAGAAATAGCCAATAATTTTATGATAAATAAGAAGATTCCATTTGATTTGCCCACTGCTAAATCCACCTTTCCTTATAAAGAGAACTTGGGCAAGACCGATATTGCAGCTGCAAGTATTGGCCAGGGAAAGGTATTGGTGACTCCGTTGAATATGGCGTTAATAGCTTCGGGAATAGCCAACAAAGGGGAGATTCTACAGCCAATATTGGTGAAGGAAGCTATATCTCCGGATGGAGAGATAGTAAGGATTAACGAAGCCAAAAAGATTTCTGATGGAATAGACATATTTACTGCCAATGAGATAAAGAATATGATGGTAGAGGTGGTAGAGAGAGGTACCGGTACTAATGGAAAAATTCAAAATATACGAGTAGCAGGAAAAACTGGCACTGCTGAAAATCCATCGGGTAAATCTCATGCTTGGTTCATAGGATTTGCACCAGCCGATGATCCTAAAATAGCAGTAGCTGTAATTTTAGAGGAAGATGGTAGTACTGGGGGGAGGACAGCAGCACCTATAGCCAGAAATATAATGATAGAAGCATTGAATACCATAGAGTAATTTTATGTCGAGACAAGATGTCCTTAGATTGTATAAATAATACTGTAATTTTGAAATATTATGCTATTAAATTTATTGGAAGGGAGATTTATATGGAAAATAAGAAGGTAGAATTGAAGGAAAGAAAAGATATTCCTAAGGAATATACTTGGGACCTTGAGTCCATGTATAAGGATATAGAAAGCTGGGAAAGGGATATGGAAGAGGTAGGAAAAAGAGCGGAGGAATATACCAAATACGAGGGAAAGGTTGGGGAATCTGCAGAAACCTTATTGAATGCATTGAAAGATAGGGATGCTATCTATAGAACCGCATCCAACGTATATTCCTATGCCAATATGAGGTTAGATCAGGATACGAGGGTAGGAGAATCCCAAGCATTATTGGATAGGGCATTAGCCGTCTATGTAAAGGTACAGGAAAGTACATCTTTTTTGATACCGGAAATACTGCAAATAGATGAAGAAAAGTTAAATCGATACTATGAGGAAAATAATCAATTAAATATATATAGGCATCATTTAGATGATATATTGAGGCAGAAGGATCATGTACTCTCCACAAAGGAGGAAAACCTACTGGCACAGATGGGGGAAATAACTAGCGCACCGGAGCAAATCTTTTCTATGTTGAATAATGCGGATATGAGATTTCCTACTATCCTGGACGAGGATGGCAATGAAGTAGAAATAACTCAAGGTAATTTTATACCGTTGATGGAAAGCAAGGATAGGAATGTGAGGAGAGCAGCTTTTAAGGCTTTATATGATACCTATGAAAATTTCAAGAACACCTATGCCCAAACTTTAAACGGAAACATTAAGAAGAATATATTTAGTGCTAGGGTGAGGAAATATAAATCTAGCATAGAGGCCTCTTTAAAACAAAACAATATACCCCTTTCAGTCTATGATAATCTAATAAGATCGGTTCATAACAATCTAGATACCATGTATAAGTATATGGATATAAGGAAGAGGGCATTAGGGGTGGATGAACTGCATATGTATGATCTTTATACTCCCATGGTAAAGGATGTAGACTTCAATATACCCTATGAACAGGGCAAAGAGTTGGTTATTAAGGGTTTACATCCATTAAAAGGAGAATACATGGAAGTTTTACAACAGGGCTTCAATGATAGATGGATAGATGTATATGAAAATAAGGGTAAGCGGAGTGGAGCTTATTCCAGTGGGACATATGATTCTAAGCCCTTTATCCTATTAAACTATCAAAACACATTGGATAGCATATTTACCATAGCCCATGAGATGGGGCATTCCTTACACAGTTATTTTTCAAAGGAGAACCAACCCTATATCTATGGAGGATATAGCATATTTGTAGCGGAAGTAGCATCTACTGTTAATGAGTCCCTATTATTAGATTATATGCTTAAGAATGCTAAAGACGATGGGCAAAGGCTTTATCTACTTAACCACTACTTGGAACAGTTTAGGACTATAGTATTTAGACAGACTATGTTTGCAGAATTTGAAAAGCTCATCTATGAACATGCAGAGGCCGGCAATGCCATAACTGCTGATTTTTTATCCAATACCTATATGGAATTGAATAAAAAATATTATGGACCAGATATTGTAATAGATAATGAGATAGCTATGGAGTGGGCTAGAATACCTCATTTCTACTATAATTTCTATGTATATCAATATGCAACAGGATATTCAGCAGCTGTATTTTTATCTCGAAAGATATTAACAGAGGGTGATATAGCAGTGGAGCGGTATATGGATTTTTTAAAGAGCGGTAGCTCAAATTATCCAATAGATGTATTAAAGAAGGCTGGGGTGGACATGACAACTGAGGAGCCGGTAAATAATGCGTTAAAGCTATTTAAAGAATTAGTAGATGAAGTAGATCAATTGATATAAGCAAAAAGCCTCGTTCATTGAACGGGGCTCTTTTTATAGGAATTTGCTCTTTAGATTATTCCAATACATATTTTTATCAAAATTCAATTTGTATATGCTTTTCTTTGGCACGGTAAAGTTGATTTTGGTTATATTATCATATCTATATTCAATTCCATCTACAATGATTAATATGGAATTTTCATACCTATATTCCGGTTTTATGGTGATTATACTATTTCCGGGCACTATGGCGCTATTTGGTAGGGATCGGTAGGCTTCGGAGCTAATTGGAGATATTGGAGTTATTTGCAATATATTCAGGGAAGGATATACTATACTTCCACCACTAGAGAAGCTATAGGCAGTGCTACCTGCAGGAGTAGCAACTATTATCCCATCACCACAAAAATTTTCGAGATGATTTTGATCTATGAATACCTCCAAATGGACTACCTTGGACTTAATCCCTTTTATAGCTATCTCGTTAACGCCAAAAAGCTGGAAGTAGTCCTTTTTAGTATATATATCTGCCTTCACCAAAAATATTTCCTCCATAACATAGTTTCCATCGATATAATTGGCTATAAACTGGTCTATATCTTCCGGAAGTATCTCCTGAAAAAATCCTAAATGGCCAGTATTTATACCTATAAACGGTATGTTTGGAAACTGATATTTATGAACTGCCCGCAAAAATGCTCCATCCCCGCCAATACAGATATTCAATTCTGCTCTATCATCATATTCCTTTGGCACTATAAAATTTTTTTTCCGCAGTTTATCTATCAATAGTCTAGATATATTTTGAGATTCCCTATTGTAATTAGAAATGATATTAATAATTTTCGTCTCTTTTTCAATCAAAATTTTTCCCTCCAAGATTTTATCCGTCGTAATTATCATAGGTCATACAACTATCCCCATGCTTATTATATACAAAAGAAGGAGCAGTTGGAAGGTTAGAAGTAAATTATTTAGGGGGCAATTCCTTATTTATCATTTCTAGCATATTGACCATCTCTTTTAATCGGTTTCTTTCTTCTTCGGTCCTTCCATCCATAAGTACATTTGCCAACTTAAGTATTCCATCTGGACTATCCAATATACCTGGGTCCGACAATATGGGAAGTAGAGCGGTAAATATCTTTCTAAGCCTATCCATATTGAGTATTGTTTCCATAGTTATTCCTATATCCTTTATATTACTTCCTTGCAATTCCTCTTCAATGGTGCTAGATATATGGTTCAATCTTTGACTATTATTTTCAACGGGGATGGCCTTTTTAACATATTCCATATCTTGCATTTGAACAAATTCCATTACTTCGTAGGCTTTCACTATTCTCTCTGTGATGACTATTGATTTATTTAATATGGGGTGAAAGTCCTTGGGAAAGTATGGACCTATCTCCTTAAGTATTTTGATTTTATTTAAGGTAATGGATATATCTATATTATCCTTCAATTTAACCCCTCCAAAACTAAATCGGTATATACCATTGTATGCTGCCCGGGATAAAACGTTCCAATATTATCGTAATATATTCTTCCTGGGACACATAGATTAGATTAAAGGGAGATGGGGGGATGTAGAATGGATAAAGAAGAAAATATGAAGAAGATAGTGGAGGAGATTAAGGATTTCAAGCCTACGAAGGAACAATTGGATATAATAGGAGATCTATCCGAAGCTTATAGGGATAGTTCTGAGGAGGATATGTTTGTTGAAATAATAAAGGTAAATGAGGAGATGGAAACCCAATTGAGTCCAGAGGAATATGAACAAGTATTCGAAAAATTGAATAGCATAAGGCCTATGTTAGATGAGGAACAGTTGAAGAAATTGGATATGATATTGAGGGCTTTGGGAAGGGAATAGTGGTGTAATCCACTGTTCCCTTTATTAAATGTAAAAAATAAGAAATAGACAACCTCCCTATTAAATGTTATAATTTCAATGATATTATGTAAACCGAGGAGGAAATAAGGTGAAAATAGGTGGAAGGATAAAGCTACTATTGGCTTTAGCTATATCTATTGCACTGATTTTAGGTATATATGTTTATAGGAATAGAAATAGTGAGTATATAGAATTATCTTATAATAGTTTTTTGAACCATGTAGAAGAGGGATTAGTAGATGAGGTCGAATTCAACAATAGTGCAAAGCTTAAGGGTAGATTAAAGGATGGACAGCATTTTATTACAGATAACCCTAGGACAGAAGATTTTAAGGAGAATCTATTGTTGCACGATATAGAGGTGGCAGAGGAAGATAATAGGGCGATAGCAGGCCAGGTTATTAGCTTCATTTTTTTGTTATCTGGGGTCGGTGTATTAGGTTATATGATTAATAAAAACAGTTCAAAACAAGCAGAAAGAGAAATGGCCACGATGTCAAAGGTGGAGACTGGGTATCCTGCATCTGATAGGGTTACATTTAATGACGTAGCTGGAAATGAAGAAGCTAAGGATTTATTAAAGGAATTGATAGATTTTATAAAAGATCCACATAAATATAACAGTTATGGCGCTAGATTGCCCAGGGGTGTTCTATTATATGGCCCCCCAGGGACTGGTAAAACCCTGTTAGCTAAGGCGTTGGCGGGTGAGGCTAATGTGCCATTTTATGCGGTATCTGGGTCAGACTTTATACAGGTCTATGCAGGCCTTGGGGCAAGCAGGATAAGGGAATTGTTTAAAAGAGCTAGAGAGAGTGGGAAGAGCGTAATATTTATAGATGAGATAGATGCCTTAGGCAAGAAGAGAAAGGATTCCGGCGCTTCGGGAGGCAGTGAAGAGGGGGATAGGACATTAAATGCATTGTTAACTGAAATGTCAGGCTTTAAAGGCAATGAAGGAATAATTGTAATAGCGGCAACCAATAGAGTGGACACATTGGATGAGGCATTGTTAAGACCAGGAAGATTTGACAGGCAGATAGAGATATCGTTGCCAGATGTAAATGCAAGGCTAGCTATATTGAAGCTTCATAGCAGGAATAAACCTATATCTCAAAAAGTGGATTTAAGGAATATAGCCCAGGAGACCATATACTTCAGCGGAGCCCAGCTTGAAAACCTTATGAATGAATCGGCTATGCTAGCAGCAAAGCAAAGGGCTAAATATATAACTATGGAACATATAAATAAAGCCTACTTCACCGTATTGGTGGGGGAGGAAAAGAAGGATAGAAGCAGTATAACCTTGGAGGATAAGAGGATCACAGCATACCATGAGGCTGGTCATGCCCTTGTGGCCAAACGATTGTCCAAATCTAATAGGGTTGCCAAGGTTAGCATAATACCTAGTACCAGGGGGATGGGAGGGTTTAGTTTAAATATTCCACCGGATAGGATGTATCAGACCAAAATGGATATAGTAAATAATATAAAGATCGCTTTAGGGGGGCGGGCTGCTGAAGAGCTCATATTGGGCAAGGATAATATTACCACTGGAGCTTCATCGGATCTTAAAAGAGCTACGGAGATGGCATTATCTATGATAGGCTCATATGGGATGGATGAGGAGATAGGTTTAATCGACTATAATGTAGTATTGAATAGTAATTTGGATACGGGGACATCTCTAATGGAGAGGACTAGGGAATTTTTAGAGAAGCTTTATATGGAAACGAAGGTTATATTGGAACATAATAGGAAATATTTAGATGCAATTGCGGATAAGCTGTTAGAAAAAGAGTCCTTAAATGAAGAGGAATTGAACAGGATATTACAGGATTAAGTTTTATCCTTGCTTGCGGATTGTGCCGAGAGGGTATATAATATAAATAGATAATATATCTGCGGTGTGCGTTAATCCAAATAATTCAACCGACATAATAACTACGGGAGTTCGGGTTCAATGGTGTAGAGCAGGCCTTCACAGTAAAGGAAGCTTCAAGTTATTGACAGGACACCCACCTTGTAAGAGGCGGGTGTGAATTAATTGGAAAACGGCATCGCGGTTATAGTAACAGGCCTTTGGGATTAATCCTAAGGGCCTATTTGCATATTATGGCCTAAATTGTCGTAGAATAACCATAGAGGGGAGGGTCGATGTTGAAATCCATATGTCCTCTATGCAATGGACTATACGAAATAAAATATAATTGTTTTAGCTGTAATGCTAAGATGACGGATGAGGGACCAATAGTAAATTTTATGGACGACTATAGCCCCTATCTGCTGGATGAAATCACCAGCAAGGTGGATGGTGCAGAACGAGATGAATGCATACATATTTTCAGGTGTCCAAACTGTGGCACTCGGGAGAGGTTTTCCATCGAGCGGAAGGCTTTTTAATTTATATGAATAGGTACCTTTTTTCTATCCCTATAAATATATGTATATTTAAAACCTAAATCGCGAAGCATCTTTTCCGCTTCTCTGTAATGGTATCCTATATGCTCAGGATTATGAGCATCGGAACCGATGGTAACTATTTCCCCACCTAGCTCTTTATATAACTTTAGTATTTCAGCTTTAGGATTATAATATCCTAGCTTATATCTCATGCCAGCAGTATTTACTTCAAGCCCTTTACCCTTCTCTATTATGATCTTTAATATATTCTCTATATTGGATGAATACTCTTTAAAGTCGGGTATCAAAGAGAAGTCTTCAAAATACCTATCGATATAATCGATATGGCCTACAACATCATAATTATCAAATTTTTCAAGGCAGTTGTATAGGTAATCATAATATATATTTAAAGCTTCCATGGGTTTTTTACCTCTAGTAAATTGATCTATATATATATCTTTTTTATCGATAGAATGAATGGACATTATTACAAAATCAAATGGATGGTTATCTATCAGTCCATTATATCTTTGAACTAGATGTGGTTGCATTCCTATTTCAACCCCTGATAATATTTCAATCTGCCCCATATATTTATACTTCATTTGATTTATCTTTTTAAAATAATCTACAGGGCGAAATTCGAAGTTGATACCATCTCCAGAAAGGTCATAGTCTATGTGATCTGTAAAACAAATGCTTTTTATACCCTTTTCTACGGCGCTTTGCACCATTTCTTCCATTAAATATTTGCAGTCGACGGAAAAGTCGCTATGAATATGAAAATCATACATATAGTAACACCCCTATTTGTTATAAGTTGAAACCATTTTACACTGAAAAGCATAAATAGTAAAGTCACACCTAAAATATAACCTATTTTTCCCAATAAACTCCGTTGAAATACATAAAAACTATGCAGGAGTGCAGAATATAAATAGACAAAATAAATAATATATGGAGGGTTAAAAATGAGGTTGAACACTACTGAGATATTAAAGAAGAAGATATTGGATGCACAGGAGATGGTCAGGGACTATGAAAGTTATTCCAAGGAGGTTAGGGATTCAGAGGTTTCAGATCTATTTAAGGAGTTTGCAAAGGAATCGGGTTATCAGGCTAAAAAATTGCGCCAGCTACTGAAAAGGATAGATAATGATTGATTTCGTCAAAAAAAGTCCCCAGTAAGCTTCAAAGCCTGTTATAATTGATTTAAGCTTTAAATTTAGGGTAAGTATTTCTTGTAGTGAAGATCTTATTATGGAAGGGGAGATGAGCTTGAGATTGTTAGATACTTTAAGGCAAAGGCGTGAGATGAGGGAGAGGGAAAGAAGGAGGGAGACGGTTAAAAAAGTAGCTGCAGGGACCATGATCGGCACCGCTATAGGAGCTTTAACAGGCCTATTATTCGCGCCGCAATCTGGTAAGGAGACTAGGGAAGATATAGCTGATAGGGCTAGGGAAACCACTGAGGATGTCAAACAGAAAGTAATGGAATCGGTAGAGGTCATTAAAGAGGGTGAACAGAAGCTAAAAGAAGGAATAAAGGAAAAAATTGAAGATCTTAAAGACAGGGACATGATCGAAATAGAAGTAGGCCACGAAGATGTAGAAGATTTAGATGAAGAGATGTAGTTGGTGATAACATGGATGCTACTATAACTATAAACGAATTATTTTCATTTGTGCTGTACTTATTAGGAATAGGTCTTTTATTCTATATGATCATGTTGGTTAGAAACATAAATAGGATAGTGGTAAAAACCCGGCAGATAGTGGATATACGTGAAAAGGAAATAGATGCTGCACTGAAGGAAGTTCCCGATATAATGTCCAATACTAGTAATATAGTATCAAACGTAAGCCATATTACCGATGATACTAAAGAATTGGTAGAAAAGGTATCTCCGGATATAACCGATATATTGGGAAATACAAGCTCTATCTTCAAGAAAGCGGATACTATGGGTGAAAAGGCACTAGAATCGATGGAACTTATAACTGAAAGTATATCTGAGGTAGCCTGTGCCATTGAAGATAACATTCGAAACATATCGGATTATGTATATTTAATCTTGGAGATAATAGATGTGATCAAAAATGTACTAAAGAGGAAATAACTAAGGAGGAGAACCTATAGGTTCTCCTTTATGAATGGCAAATTGCGCGTTGAGACTAAATATATTGCTAAGGGATAGAGATTGGTATAATATATATATAAAATGGAATTGTCATCATAATATGGTATGGGTCGATTATATTCATGGAAGGTGAGTATGATGCAGAAGGTTAAAATAATATTTAACCCATCTTCTGGGAGGCAGTTGATGCAGAGGCGACTAGACTATCTCATCAATTTATTGGTCAACAATGGCTATATAGTACAGAAGTTTGATACCCAGAAAAAGGACGATGCTATGTTGGAAACCATCAATAGTTGTAAAGAAGGTTGGGATTTCATAATAGCCTGCGGGGGCGATGGGACCGTGAATGAAATAGCAAAGGGGATAGCTAAAAGCGACAGAAAGATACCTGTGGCTATTCTGGCAGCTGGAACTGTTAATGATTTTGCCAATCATGTGGGATTGCCTAAGAATATAAATAGGTTTTTCCAGATGATAAAGGATCAAAATATAAAAGATGTGGATCTAGGGAAGGTTAATGATCAGTACTTTGTAAATGTAGCAGCAAGCGGTTTTTTAACTAGCGTAGGGTATCAGGTGCAGCCGGAGGCAAAAGCTATCTTTGGAAGAATGGCATATTATATAGAAGGGGCCATGGAAATACCTAGACAGAGTTTTCAGTCCATGAGGGTCAGCTTTGATAGCGAAGAGTATTCGGCAGAAGAAGATGTTCATCTATTTTTGATATCCAATAGTGCATCTGTAGGCGGATTTAAAAGGTTAGCACCAGATGCGAGCATATCTGACGGCTATCTAGATGTAATCATTATTAAGAGATCCGATGTACAGGATTTAGCTCAAATATTTATAAATATATTTAGGGGCGAGCATATAAGGCATCCTAATGTGTCCTATTTCAAATCCAAAAGGATTGTAGTTGAATCTGAGAAGGATGCCTCAATAGATGTGGATGGAGAATATGGGGGTAGATTGCCAGCTGTATTTGAGGTGGTACCCAACGGCTTTAAAATATTTGTACCTTAGTGCAATCATAGTGTAACAAGGGCAAAGGGGATAGGAGTATGAAGTTAATAGATAATAGATATAAAGTACAATCACCATTGGGGGAGGAATTATATAATATTACTTATGAAGTAATAGATATTTGGGATGGAGATAGGAGATTGTTGATGACATTGTATAATGATGAGGGACAATGTCAAGTAGTGAAATATTTTATAGATAACTTTATACAAATATGTAGGATAAAGCATAAATATCTCCTTGAAAGTCGCCATTTCAATATAATAAGAACTATAAATGGGAAGCGAACCAGGACTAAACAATATTATACTACTACAGAATATAATGATAATCCTAGCTTAGACCAAGTATATGAGAATTTAGATAAAAAACAGCTAGCCAATATAATATTGCAAGTATGCACCGTATTGGATTTTCTGCATCATAGAGGAGTAACCTATAAGCATTTGAGCCCATCCAATATATATCTCACAGACGATGGCAATATAAAAATTCAGGCATTATCCGCTATATATGAAAATGCAACAAATGCTAACTACGATGATTTAACTAGATATTTTATTGCCCCAGAGGTTCTAATAGGGCATGAGGATCTTATAAATAAAAATGGGGATAAGTATTCTTTGGGAATGCTAATAAAATATCTATTTACGGAAAACTTTTATGAGGATGGAAACGAGCTATTTAAATTTAAAGCCGGCCTACAACTGAATTCCAGGCAGATGGATAGTTTAAACAAGCTAATTACCAATTGGATAAAAAATGATTCAACGATGAGAAAGGGTTCATTAAGAAGTGCAATAAGCGAGATTAGCAAGGTATTTGGTATAGGGCATAGACATGACCTAAAGGAGGAAAGAGGGTTCCTCAACTTCAATACTAAGCTAGTTGGGAGGGAGAAAGAATTATCCAAAATATTGGAGATTAGTCACAAGGTTGAAGATAGGATCTCTTTTAGTAATTTTATATTGGTTGATGGAGGCGTGGGAGTTGGAAAGAGTCGATTGTTAAGGGAAGTAAACTATCAGCTAAAGGTGAGAGGATTGGATGCATACTTTATTGAAATTGCTGATGATCACAATAGTAATACAAATCCTATAACAACCCTACTACGTCAAACTATTAAAGACGCTTCCAAAAATCTATTGAACAAATATAGAGATGAGCTATCAAAGGTATTGCCAGAATTGAATCCTCATTTTAACATGGAGAATCTTTTCAAGGATATAGACGATATAGAGAAGTTAAGGTTATATGATAGGATAACTAGATATTTAGAAGAGCTATCTAGGGAAGGGACCATATATTTTATAATAGATGACGTGGAAAAAGCTAGTTCCTATACGATATCCCTGTTAGAGTATATACGGGACAACCTTAACAAGGGGAGTATATTATTTATATTGTCCTATAACTCTAAGAGTATTGAAAAGGGTAGCCAAATAGATAAGTTTTTCAGGAAATTAAACATGGATGAGAAAACCCATGAAATAGAGTTATATAACCTAAACTTACGGGGAATTGAGGAATTCATTCAGCATATATTGGGAATCAACTATAAACCTTTTAAGTTTGCAGCTTTTATGTTAAAGGAAAGTCAAGGAAATCCTAAGCAAATAGAATATATAATTAAAAATCTATATTCTACTGGGGAATTACTATGCAATTCCAGTGGCCGATGGGAGATTGAGACAAAACGGTATTCGGATATATATGTGCCTACCAAAAAGGAAGAGTCCTTGAAGAATCAGATGGCTTTGCTTAAAGGAGAATATATGGATGTTATGAATGCGGTATCCGTGTGCAATACACTTATCTCTAAAAGGGCCTTGCTGAGCCTGGTGGATATAGATGCGGAAAAATTGGATATTAAATTGGATAGATTGATTGGAATGGGGTTGTTAGAAAAAAGAGTTGCCGACTGGGGATATAGCTATAGCATAAGCAATATAGAGTTTCAAAAGTTAATCTATCATAATATACCCAGAGGAGATAGGATGAAGCTTCATGAGAAGATGGCATTATTCATAGAAAGGGAATATGGTGATAATTATAATATAGTATTGGAAGAATTGATATATCATTTAATAGCCTCAAACCAATTGAAAAAAGCATTGGATTACTTGGTAAAGGGAGCTAAAAGCGATATAGAGATATATGGAATTCAATCTATATCATTATGGAAAGAGGCCTATGAAATATCAAAGGATATCGATTCCGACCATAGATTGGAAATACTAGAAAATTTAGGTAGAGCGTATGCAGATAGAGGGGATAATCATGAAGCATTGAAAATATATTCCGAATTGCTATTGGAATCCACAGCTGCGATGGATACAAGGTATATTATAGTGGCTAGGATTGGAATAGGCAAAATATATTTAAAGAGGAATCTAATCAAATTAGCAACGGTGGAGGCTAAGGAGGCTATTAAATTATCTAGAACCTTAGAATGGCTCGATGGCCTTATAGAGGCTGAACTATTATATAATAGGATATTGCTGAATCAAGCAAAGATAGCAGAGGTACGAAAAAATATGGAAAAGCTATTGGATATCTCCATAAGGAATGGGCTGGAGCAGGCTTTAGGCAGTATCTATAATATGCTTGGGATTACGAGCTATTTTAATGGGGATACTGACCAGGCGTTACAGTATTATAATAGTAGTATATCGGCCTTTAAAAAACTAGGGATGCATGCTGAAACCTTAAAGCCTATGAACAATATAGGAAAAATATATATGGAGTGTTTTGGAGACAACGATAAAGCAATGGAATACTATAGGAAGGCATTAAAGATTGCAGAAACCTATAGGATATTGGATATGGAGATGATATTACTCAACAATATAGGGGAAAGCTGTATGGATATATGCGAATATGATAGAGCAATGGAGCATATAGAAAGGGCAAAGGTCATGGCGATAGATATGGAGGATTCAGCCATGATATTTCTAACCAATTTAAATTTGGGATTGATATATTTATTGATTGGAGATTGCATCAAGGCTTATAGCACTTATTCCATTATCCAGGAAAGCAATCAAAGGATTGGGACATACGGCTTGGAAAATATGGGACGATATTACCAGTACTTGGGCATATTCTATTTTCATTATGGGAAACTCGATGAATCTGTGGAAAACTTAAAAGATGCTATGGAGGTTTATAAGGGCTATAATCATAGGCAATACTTAATAGCTAAATCTAGGCTGGCCCTTATTAAGTATATTAAGGACCCAACGTTTGGAAGAACCTTCCTGGAGAATGTGAGGGTTGAAATTCGGGATGCCAATTTAGGTTTCAATAGAAGGAGAATTCTATTAGATATGGCGATGGTTCTATACCTAAAAAAGGATATAGAAGGCGTATTAGATATATTAGGGGAGGATGGGAAACTTAAAGGGGATTATCCCTTTGGAATATATGATTATATTAACAATATGCTCCAATGCCTACTAGATATTAGGGTGGATAGGGGCGAGTGTGCGACTCTATTGGAAACTAATATGGCAGAATATAGGGATTTCCGTTTGGATAGACAATCCAGGGTTTTTTTAGGGTATAAGTTTTTAGAAGAAGGAAAGTACTACAAGGCTATAAATTATCTATTGGAAGCTTTTGAGCTATTATATGAATTGATTAAAAACATTCCAGATAGGGAATTACAGGTTAGCTATATAAAAGGCGAAATGGGGGATCAGATCAAAAAGTGGATAACGGAGATAGTATACAGGATCTCTAGGCGTAAAATAGAATATATAACCACGGATGATTTGGATTCCAAAGAGAGCATTGAGGATTATTTCGATTATAGCCCTCTATTAAGCTTAGTAGATGATGAGAGTTTTAAGGAGATAGTTGAACCCTACTACGATTATGAAGGCATTGAAGAGGTGGAGGACATTGAAACTTTGATCTCAAGGTTAACAGATGACTATGGATATAATATAGATCTTATTCTAAAGTATATTGCGAAGGAGACTTTGGCTGAAAGGGGCTATATACTATCCTATGATGATGGGTATAATGAATATATACCGATTATAAGCATAGGGGATGGCGGAGGGCAGCTACCAAATGAAAATTTGCTGGCTTTAGCTAATAGGGGTAAAAATGGAATATTGATTAGTAATAATCAAATCAGCGATACTGCTGGGTTGCATAGAGGATTTCTGCCTGAAGGGACTAGGGCACTACTATGCATTCCGATAAGGGCTTCACAACCCAAGGGCTATTATGGAGATAAAGAAAGGCAAGGAGATCGAAGGCGTAGGGATAGCAGAAATAATGGATATATATATATGGAAACTAGCAATATTGTCAATAGATTTGATAACAAAAGGCATAATTTGGCTTATGCCATATCTAAATTGATTAATACAAATATGGAGAGCTACGAATTTAAAACCCTATCCATTACTGATAAGCTAACTGGGACCCACACCAGAGAATATTTTGAAAATGAAATAAACAATATAATTGCCGAGGCTGCAAGAAATGATGAATCCTTTGCATTGATCATGTTAGATATAGATAGGTTTAAAAATATAAATGATATCTATGGCCATAGAAAAGGTGATGAAGTTTTAAATAGAATGGGGCAATGCCTTATCAACAGTATTCGGAGGACCGACCTAGTGGCAAGATATGGAGGAGAAGAATTCATCATAGTAATCAACGATGTAGATGAGGAAGAAGCGTTTAAAATTGGAGAGAAGATAAGAACAAATATAGAAAGAATGAGAACGCCTAAGATGAATCAACCCATTACTATTAGCATAGGTATATCCATGTACCCAAGGCATAGTCAACTTAAGGAGGATTTAATAGATAAAGCGGATCAAGCTTTATATGGTGCAAAGAAAGGGGGAAGAAATAGGACTGTAATGTGGTCTCCCCATATATCAGATAGCTTGAGCAGAGTTGATAGATTAGCCGGAATCATATCGGGAAACATTAACAAGGATCAGAGAAGGGTTCTATCCATATTAGATATTATAGAGCTAACCAAGGAGAAGGCAGATAGAGAGGAAAAGATATTTAAGTTTTTAGGCGGTATAATAGAGATATTAGGTGCCAAAACTGCCGATATGATATTGGTAAATGAACATGAAAAGATAGAATATATATATGGACGTTCAAGGCTAAATCAGAATTGGACTCAGAATAAGCAGATTAATTATGATATAGTAAAAAGAGCCATATCTGGTGGAGTAGGGGAATTTTTGATTGATTGGGAAAACATAGGCAATGTGGACGACACTCCAAATGGTCCTGACTGGCAATCTATAGTAGTCATTCCTTTGATTTTTGAGGGCAGGGTAAAAGCAGTTGTGTATATAGCAGTGCCGATAAGGGAAAAGGAGTTTGACTATAATAGCTATAACCTGGGAAAGGTATTATGTGATATATTCTCTTCAGTAGTTTAGTATCGAATTATGAATAATTATAAAAACTATTGGACATAGGAGGGGATAGTGTGACAGCAACTATAAAAGATGTAGCAAAACTAGCGGGAGTATCGATTTCTACTGTTTCAAGAGTAATTAATAAATCAAAGCCGGTAAGCTCTGAAGTAAAGGCCAAAGTATTAGAGGCCATAGATGAATTGGGATATAAACCCAATGCTGTAGCTAGAAGTTTGGTTACTAGAAGATCCAATCTAATAGGGGTAATAGTTACGGATATTGGGAATTCATATATAGCACAAAAGGTAAGGGGAATAGAAGAGATTGGAAGGATGTATAATTATGATATAATCCTATCTAATAGCTATGGAGATCCCAATACGGAAAAGAAGTTTGCTGAACTGTTGAGGAGTAAGCAGGTAGAAGGGATAATTTTAATATCGGAAATACCCAATAGAGAAGTGATAGAATATGTAGAGGATTTTAAAATACCCTTTGTATATTTAAATAAATATTATGCAAATCCAGGCTTGCCATCGGTCTCCATAGATCATAGAGAGGCAAGCTATAGGATGACCAACTATCTAATGGAGCTAGGTCATAGAGATATCTTATATTTGACTAGCTACGAGGGGGAGGAGGCCTCTCTGGAGAATTATAAGATCGAAGGATATAAGAAGGCTATAGCCAACGGGACGGAAATGGAGAGACGGATATATCCGGCTCAAGGCTTCAAGGTTGAAGATGGATATGCTATAGGGGATGAAGTAGCAAACTTTATAAGGGAGGATGGTATAACTGCCATATTTTGTTGTCAAGATGAATTAGCCATAGGCCTTATTAACTATTGCTACGATAATGGCATAAAGGTCCCGGAAGATGTATCCATCTGTGGCTATGGGGATACTAAGATAGCCTCGATTTATAGGCCAGGGCTTACAACTATAAAGGAACCTTATTATGATATGGGAGCGGTTGCAATTAGAAGGATTGTAAAAAAATTAGAGGGTGGGAAGCTGGAAAGGACCACTACCTATCTACCGATTAGAGTTATAAAAAGGGAGAGTTGCAAGGCAAAAGATAAACAACTTGATTAAAAGAAGGGAAAATTATGATTACAGAATCGATTAGAGCATTTTTATTAATCTTTGCAGCTGAGATGGGGGATAAGTCACAGCTATTGGCAATGACGTTTGCAACCCAATATGGAACAAAAGAGGTGCTAATAGGAATATCTATAGGAGTTTTTTTAAATCACGGTCTAGCGATAGCATTGGGTAAATATTTGTCTAGGTTCGTACCCATAGGCCTTATCGAATTAATCGCCGGGATTATGTTTATAGCCTTTGGGCTATTAGCATTAAATGAGGAAGAATTACATGAAAATGAGGATCAATGGGGTTTAGGGCCTATTATAACTGTGGCAATAGCTTTCTTTATATGTGAATTGGGTGATAAAACCCAAATCATGGCTATGACACTCTCAGCGGAAGGTAGTTATCCAATATTCATATTGACTGGAACCACATTAGGCATGCTAGCAACTAGTGGGGTGGCAATTTTTATTGGTAGCAGGATAGGGGAAAGGATACCCGATATTCTAGTAAAAATTATTTCATCCTTGATATTTGTATCATTTGGAACATTGAAGCTACATAACTGGTTTCCGAAGGAGATGTTAAATTCTTTTTATATCATGACCTGTTTTATGGTCATTATATCTATACAAGTCATATTGATTATTAAATTGATTATGGCAAGAAGGAATACAAGGAGGTCCCCAATGAAGGAAGTGGCGGCCAACTTGCACAGAAAAGTAAGAGTTTTAAATGAGTTCGTAGGTGATATTTGTTTAGGAGAGGAAAGTTGTGGCTGTTGTTCTGGTAGAAACTGCATAATTGGATATACAAAGGAACTTTTAGAAAATGCGATATATAGGAACGAATATTATACCCAGGACGATATAAAGTTTTCAAAGTTGATAGATAAGGAGTTTGATCAAAATAAAGTTATAGAAGCGTTAAGTTTAATAATAGCCGATTATGCGAGATACGGCATTGTTGAAAAACAAAATTTTATTATAAATCAGGTAAGGGGATCCTTTGAGACAATCCTATTTAGAAAAAGTATTAGATTTAATGGAGACGTACAAAGATATTTAAATCGGGTGAAGAGGGTCAATTATCATATTGGTAAGATCTTGGAGAGCAAAATTGAATCCAAAGTGAAAGTTTATTCCTAAAATGATATATTTTAATGGAAGAAAAAACTTATTTCATGTAGAATTATATTATAATATGCTGAAAAGGGGGAATATAAGATGGCTAGAAAACAATATGTAGTATTTAAGTTGAACGGAGAGGAGTTTGGGATAAATATTATGAACGTAAAGGAGATAATTCCTTATCAGGAATCTATCCATGTACCCGATACTCCCCATTTTATTGAAGGGATAATAAATTATAGGGGAAATGTCATTCCGGTGATCAGCTTAAAGAAAAGATTTAAATTGGAAACCGGGGAAAGTACCAAGGAGACGAGGATTATAGTTATAACCCTTGAAGATAAGGATATTGGATTTATTGTAGATGAGGCTTCTCAAACCCTATACCTAGATGAGGATGAGGTGGACCCAGCACCGGAAATAGTTGCAGATATAGATAAAAAATATATTATGGGTGTTGGAAAGCTTGGAGAGGACAGGCTATTGATCTTATTAGACCTGGAGGAGGTATTGACTAGAGAGGAAAAAGATGAAATAGAATCATTGGAGGATGAAATGGAAAAGATTGAATCATAGGAAGCTGGGGTGTAGATCATGAGCAGTATGTATAGCATAGTGGATAGGGCAAATAGGATATTAAGGGATACCATCGATTCCATAGAGGCTAGCAAAGAAGAGATATTTGAAATAGTAGAGCATTCTAGAAAAGAGTGCAAAAAGATAGAGGAGGAATTGAACGAAATTAGGGAAAAGGTGGACAAGATTATAAGAGAAGTTGATTTATTGGAAAAGCGTGAAAGAAAGGGAAGGCTCTACTTATCTACGGTGAGTAAAAATTTCAATATCTATAAGGAAAAGGATATAAAGCAAGCCTATGATGAGGCTAATACAATTAGGACTGAATTGCTTTTAAAGCGTGAGGAAGAAAAGAACCTTAGAAAGTTGCGTTCCGATAAAGAGCTTAGTTTAAAATCAGCCATAGAGGTCTATAAGAAGGCTGAAAAGGTTGCTAAATCCATAAGTGTAGCTACTGGATATTTAAAGGGGAATATAGATGATCTCATGTCTACCATAGGAGATTTAAAAAAACGACAAGCTTTGGGGATAAAGATTATAGAAGCTCAGGAAGAGGAAAGGCGCAAACTGGCTAGGGATATTCATGATGGACCTGCCCAGTCTATGGCAAGCATATTGATAAAAACGGAACTTTGTGAAAAGCTCATGGATATTGATCAACAAAAGGCAAAAAAAGAGCTAAGGGACTTAAGAAGGGTAACAAAAAACGTATTGAGAGATACCAGAAAGATAATATATGATTTGCGGCCAATGGCGTTAGATGATTTGGGATTGATACCTATTTTGCAAAAATACATACGAGGGTTTATGGAGGATAGTGGAATTGAGATAGAGTTTAAGGTAATAGGTAATGAAATAAAATTGGAACCAGGGATTGAAGTAGCCATATTTAGAATAATTCAAGAATCATTGAGCAATATAGCTAAACATTCCCAGGCAACCGTTGCAAATATTGTTATAGAATATCTTGATACAAGATTAAACCTATCCATAAGGGATAATGGAATAGGATTTAATAAGAAAGAGGTAGATGAATCTTGTGCTATAACTGGAGGGTTTGGTTTGATAAGTATTAATGAGAGAATAGAATTATTAGATGGAAAGCTACAAATTGATACATCCCCTGGGGAAGGTACAAGCCTAAAGATATATGTACCGCTAATAGAGGGAGAGGATTTATATGTCTATTGATTGCATAGAGATTATGATTGCAGATGATCATTCTTTGATGAGAGAGGGGTTAAAGCAGTTACTGGAATTGGAAAATGGCATAAATGTGGTGGCTCAGGCGGAGGATGGCAGGAAAGCCTTAAGGGAAGCCTTAAGGTGGGAGCCGGATGTAGTGTTATTGGATATCAATATGCCGAAAATGAATGGAATAGAGGTATTGCGAAGATTTAGGGATTTAGGCTTCGAATCCAAGGTATTGATGTTGACGATTCATGATGATAAGGAATATTTACTTGAAACCATGAACATGGGTGCAGATGGATATATATTGAAGGATACCGATGCAAATACCCTGATTAAGGCTATTAGGACGGTGAATGAGGGAGGTACTTATGTTCAGCCTAGTATTAAACCCCTTCTACTAGACAATAGAAAGGCTGTAGAAGAGGAGGAAAGCGAAGAATTATTAAAAATCAAACTATTGACTAGCCGAGAATACGAGGTATTGACCTTAATTGCCGAAGGACTGAACAATAGAAATATTGCAGAAAGGCTATATATAAGTGAAAAGACGGTAAAGAATCATGTATCTAGTATATTTAAAAAGCTGGAGGTAAATGATAGAATACAGGCAGCTATATTTGCTTTCAAAACCAATATTAAAAAATTATGAATTTGAAATATTTGTAAGAAAACCGAAGAGCTAAAAATTATCTCCGGTTTTCTTCAGCTGGCTTCGATATTATTTATGCGTTCCATAAAAAAATTCTTAAAGGTTTCATTTAATGGTGAGAGCTGACGTTCATTATGGTATACAAAGTAAAATTTTCTGTTTAAATTTATTTTATCGATATAGTAGGCTTTATACATTCCATTCTTCACATCGTCCTCCACTACTTTTTCCGATAGGAAGCTTAGCCCAATTCCTAAAGAAACCAACTTTTTAATGATTTCAACGTCCTCGATATATCCGATTACATTGAGATCATTTATTCCATTGTCTATTAATTTATCTTCTAGCAATTTTCTAGTGCCAGAGCCTTTTTCCCTAAATAAGAAATTGTCATCGATTATCCTATCGATAGGAAGTTTAGAGTAATTAGGTTCCATAAACTTGGAGTTGTTAGGCGTTATTAATAGCAACCTGTCTTCCATTAATTCCACATAGCTTAATTTTTTTACTGAATACTTAGCGCCTACGATACCAAAGTCTGTTTTTCCGTCCAATATACTTTGTATAACATCTTTGGAATCATGATCTGCTAGGGTAAAAGAGACATTGGGGTATAATTTTAAAAAATCGTTAATAATATTGGGAAGTAAATAGGTTCTAGGGATTGAGCTGGAATGTATATGTAGATGGCCTTCAATGCGACCTTCATAGGCGGCTAGATCAAATTTTGCCATTTCGCAAGAGTTTATAATGTGAACGGCATATTTATAAAGCAGCCTACCGGCTTCGGTTAGGGAGATATTTCTGCCAGACCGATTGAGTAACATAGTGGATAGTTCTCTTTCTAGACTTTGAATATGATTGCTTACAGTAGGTTGGGTGATATATAATTTTTTAGCGGCCTTGGAAAAACTTCTTAATTCCGCTACTTTAATAAAGGTTTCAAGTTGCCTTAGGTCCAAATTATGTCACCTCTTTATATTTAATATGTTAATTTTATCAAAGTTAAGGAATAAAGAAAAGGAGTAAAAACAAAATAAAGATTTTTGTGTCAATAATCAATGAAAATGTCACATAAAAACATAGAAATTTATTCAGTGAAAATGTCACTTTTAATGATAAAAATAACCGCATTTATTCCACGGT